>JBDUBN010000430.1:0-2676 GCA_040004085.1 Novosphingobium sp. | reverse complement strand
CGTGCGGCGGGCAAAGCGGTTGACCAGCCGTTGCAACCGCTCATCGCGTTGCAGCGCGGAACCCAGTTCGCCAAGGCTTTGGCCGAACTGTCCCGACAGCGCCGCATCAGGATCGCGCGCGGCAGACAGCAACATGGCCCGCGCCCGTTCCCACATCGCGTCCAGCCACGCGCCCATCGCCGGATTGGCAAGCAGTTCCAGCTTGAAATGGCCGATCTTCGCCTGCGTTTCGGGATCGTGCAGCAGGTTGTGCGCGAGCGATTCCAGTCCTTCTTCCACCTTGCTGCGCAAGGGATGATCGGGATCGACGATGCATTCGGCCATCAGTTTATACAGGCCGTCGATCACCGCATTGGCCAGCCGTTCGTCCAACCCGGTCCAGCGCATTACCGCATTGGCGCGTTCGTGGACGATTGCGTGCAACAGGGCCTCGTTGTCCTCCAGCGTCAGCCCGGCCCAGCGCAGCAGCGATTCCATCAGCGGTAAGTGACGCTTGTCGGCAATCGCGGCTGTCAGCATCTGGCCGAGCAACGGCGCTACATCGATCCGCTCAAGCTGGCTGCGCAAGCCGCGCTTGACCATGGAGCCAAGCTGTTCGGGATCGAGCGACTGCAGCACATCGGCAAACAGGCTGGCGGCGCCCTGCCGCAGCCGCGATTCGCCGCCGCGTGCCGGGTTGCCGAGAAATTCGCCCGCCGACGCGGCGAGATTCATGGAATTCAGGCGGCGCGCGACGACTTGCGGGGTGAGGAAGTTTTCGCGGATGAAACCGGCCAGCGAATCGGCGATGCGATCCTTGTTTTCCGGAATGATCGCGGTGTGCGGAATCGGCAGGCCAAGCGGGTGGCGGAACAGTGCGGTCACCGCGAACCAGTCCGCCAGCCCGCCCACCATGGCGGCCTCGCTGAACGACAGCAGCCACGGCCATGCTTGCGGCCACAAGGTCTGGGGTCCGTTGGCGATCATGGTGCGCGCCAGTAAGAACAGCGCCGCCATCGCGATCAGCAGCGAAGTAGCGATCAGCCGCATTCTGGCGGCCTTATCCGCCACGACCGGCGCTTTGCGCGGCGGACGCAGGCTCGGTGATCGCAGGCTCGGCTGGTGCGGCTTCACTCTGCCGGATGCGCTTCCGCATGGCCTGCGTCCAGACCGTGCTCTGGCTTGTAAGTCAGCAGCATGCGCCGCATCTTTGGCCCGAGGCGCGCCTCAAGTCCGTCTGCCAAGCTGAATGCCGCGGGCACGATCAGCAGCGTCAGCAGCGTAGAAAGCGCCAATCCGCCGATAACCACGGTGCCCATTGGTGAGCGCCAGCCGCTATCGCCGCCCAGCGCCAGCGCCGTGGGCACCATGCCCGCAATCATCGCGACAGTGGTCATGACAATCGGCTGCGCCCGCTTGTGCCCGGCTTCGATGATTGATTCGAGTTTGTCCTTGCCGGTCGCCATCTCCTCGATCGCGAAATCGATGAGCAGGATGGAGTTCTTGGCAACGATGCCGAAGAGCATCAGCAAGCCGATATAGACCGGCATCGACATGACTTGCCCGAGTGCCGTCATCAGCAACAGTCCACCGAGCGGCGCGAGGAACAGCGAACCCATGTTCACCAGCGGCGAAATGACACGGCGGTAAAGCAGCACCAGCACCGAAAACACCAGCACCACACCGGCGCTGAGTGCCGTGATGAAATCGCCGATCATTTCCAGCTGCCAACGGTCCTGTCCGGCGGGGGCATTGGAAACGCCTTCTGGCAGGTTGACCATGATCGGCAGCTTTTTTATCGCGATATCGACATCGCCCTTGGCCGTGCCGGGGCGCAAATCGGCACCAACGAAAATCCGGCGGCTGAGGTTGTAACGCTGAATTGTAGTCGGTCCCGATCCAAACGAGATCGTTGCCACGCGCGACAGCGGCACCGATCCGCCATTGGTGGTCGGCACCGGCAAGTTGGCAATCGTCGACAAGTCCCGGCGCGAGGCTACGGGCAGCTTTACGCGGATTGGCACTTGCCGGTCTTCGAGTGAGAACTTGGCGCTGTTCTGGTCAATTTCGCCTTGGGTGGCGATGCGGATCACCTGGCTGAGCGCCTGTGTATTGACCCCCAGTGAGGCAGCCAGATCGGCGTTTGGCGTGATGACGATTTCCGGGCGCCGCAAGTCACCGCTTACACGCGGGGCGACGATGCCCTTGATACGGCTCATCTGCTCGACCAGTGTCTGCGCCGATTGCGCCAGCAGATCTGGATTGGATCCCGATAGCATCACGCTGATCGCCCGGCCCGATCCACCGCCGTTGGGTCCGCCCTGATTCAGGTTTTGAAAGGTTACGCGCGCGTCGGGAATCTTTTGCAGGATTGGCGTCAGTTCGCGTTCAAACACGATGCTGCTACGCTCGCGATCCTTGCCCAAGTTGATGTAAATATTGGCGTTGCCTTCCTTGATCGATTGCAGCGCAACTTTCACTTCCTGCTGCTTGTGCAGCACCGAATAGACCTGATCGACCAGCGCTTCCGTCTGCTCCAGCGTCGTTCCGGGCACCATTTCCACGCGGACAATGCTGTAGTCGCTGTCGGTATCGGGGAAGAATTGCTTGGGAGCATGCGCCATCAGCAGCACCGTCAGGGCCAGCGCGGCGGCACCGATGCCGATCATCCATACCCGGTGATCGCGTAGTCTGGCG
>JBDUBN010000429.1:0-2680 GCA_040004085.1 Novosphingobium sp. | reverse complement strand
ACTTACGCAAGCCAAGCTTGGCGATGAGCGAGTTATAACGATCAACGTCCTTGCGCTTCAGGTAATCCAGAAGCGTGCGGCGCTTGTTGACCATCATCAGCAGACCGCGACGTGAGTGATTGTCCTTTTTATGCGTCTTGAAATGTTCAGTCAGCGTAACGATGCGCGACGTGATGATCGCGACCTGGACTTCCGGCGAACCGGTATCACCCTTGGCACGGGCATTGCTGGAAATGACTTCTTTTTTCTTCTCGACCGAAATCGACATATGCTCACTCCGCGACATCGGGAAGGTTGAAACCCCGAACCACGGTCAGGCTACCGCCTGAAAGCTCAACCAGCGCCACCGGCAAAATGCCGAGTCGCGCCCAGTGAAGCCCGTCGTTGTGGGGCAATCCGGTTAGAACCCGGCCCTGTCGGACCATGCTTGCCTGTTCCGGATCGAGGTTAAGAGCCGGGATGTCGACCAGCCCTGCCTCCAGCGGCAAGAGTACGTTCTCAAGCGCTGTGCCCTTACCCACTTCATTCAACTTGTCCAGCGTAATCGCCTGTTCCAGGCTGAACGGCCCCGCACGCAAGCGGCGTAGCATGGTGACATGGCCGACCGTGCCCAGTGCGCGTGCGATGTCACGGGCGAGGCTGCGGATGTAGGTGCCCTTGGAAACGTGCGCGATCAGGGTGATGTTTTCTAGCCCCTCCTCTTCAGGGGAGGGGTTGGGGTGGGGCCTGTCCGTTTCATGCAGCGTTCCGTCTGGAGGACAGGCCCCACCTCCGGCCCCTCCCCTGAAGAGGAGGGGTGTAAGCGCGTGAATCGTCACAGAACGCGCCTGCAACTCCACCACTTCGCCAGCCCGCGCCCGGTCATAAGCCCGTTCCCCATCGACTTTCAGCGCCGAATAGGACGGCGGCACTTGCTCGATGGGTCCGGTAAAGCGCGGCAGCACCGCCTCAATCGCCGCCAATGTGGGCCGCACATCGCTTTCCGCGATAACCTTTCCTTCAAGGTCGAGCGTGTCCGTCTCCGCGCCAAACGCCACGGTGAACGCATATTCCTTGCTGGCATCGAGCATCCGCCCGGCCAGCTTGGTCGCCTCGCCGATGGCGATCGGCAGGACGCCGGTGGCCAAGGGATCGAGCGTGCCGCCGTGGCCAACCTTGACCTTGCCGTAACCGGCGGCGCGCAAGTTGCGCTTGACCGCCGCCACGCCCTGCGTCGAGCCAAGCCCCAGCGGCTTGTCGAGGATGATCCACCCGTGCGGCATCGGCTCAGCCCACGATCAGATCGGTGAGCGCGAAATAGTGGCCCACCAGCCAGAAGCGGGCCGGATCGACCAGCTTTCCGACCGGATCAAACCCGGGGATCATCGACGGCAGCACCACCAGCAGGCCCAGCACCAGCATGAACCCGAACGGACGTAGCCGCGAATAAGCGTCAGCCAGCCGGTCTGGCAGCAGTCCTTCGACAATGTGTGAGCCATCGAACGGCGGGATCGGCAGCAGGTTGAACAGCGCCAGAAACACGTTGAGCATCAGGAAATTCGCCAGATTGAGCGCGACGAAGCCCGCCATTCCGGTCGGCGCCTGAGCCCCGCCATATGGGCGCAGCACCAGTCCCAGCAGCACCGCAGCCAGCGCGCCCATGATCAGGTTCATCGCTGGACCGGCGGCCGCCACCAGCATCATGCCGACGCGCGGGTTGCGCAGACGGTCGGCAATGACCGGAACCGGCTTGGCCCAGCCGAACACCGGCGCCTTGATCAGCGCCAACAGTCCCGGCACCACGATCGTACCCATCGGATCGACATGGCGAAACGGGTTAAGCGTCAGCCGCCCTCGCTCCTGCGCGGTGGGATCGCCGAGCAATTTGGCGACATAGCCGTGCGCAACCTCGTGAAAGACAATGGCGAACACCAGCGGAATGATCAGCGCGGCGGCCTGATAGATGGTGTCATTCATGACGCTTTGGGTTCCCACTCATGCCTCAGGATGCTGAACAGCACCGTATCGCGGAGCCGACCAGTCCATGTCTGCCGCTCGTGCCGCATCACGCCTTCCTGAGTACACCCCAGTTTGAGCACCGCCGCCTGACTGCGCCCATTGACCGCATCGACCTTGAACACTACCCGTTCCAGCCCGCAGGCAAAGGCATGGTCCAGCATGAGCCGCTTGAGCCGGTCATTAGACCCGGTGCCGCGCAGGCGGGGGACGATGTAGGTATTGCCGATCTCTATCGACCACCCCGGCGCGCCGTGATCGAGCCAGCCGGTCATGCCCACCACCTCACCCGCGCTGAAGATCGCATAACAGCGCCTAGCACGGCCGCCATTCATCATGCGCTCGAACTGCGGATCGAACGCCTCGCCAAGGTAGGAGAAGGGATAGATGTCCCAGATCTGCGTGTCCTGCCCACAGGCCGCCCGCAGACGTTCGCGGTGCTGTTCGGCCAGTGGTTCAAGCTGGAGATCACCGTCCGCCAGCGGCTGATAGAGCGCGAGGTCGCTCATCTGGCGGGGGCTGGGTTCAGGTTCGTCATGGCTGCCATGTGGCGGCACTCTGCTGCTTCTGCAAGCAGCGGGTCAGTGATTTCAATCTCTTCGCCCGGTGCAATCTAACGTCATCTGGCTCTAAATGCCAAATTTGCGCCAATGCGCCGCTGGGCCGCGATGGCTGGAAGGCAGGG
>JBDUBN010000428.1:0-2688 GCA_040004085.1 Novosphingobium sp. | reverse complement strand
GAGGCGCGAATGAATGGCCCCCGGCCCGGCAAATTACCTCCATGCCGGGCCGGGGTTGCTGATGATCCACATATACAGGGTGGACAACCACGCTCGGCCAGCTCGGCGACCAGCGCCTTGAGCGTCAGATTCGCTGATTTGCGGCGCGTTGGAACTGATCAGCACTGAGGATGAGTCAGACGAGCCCATCACCTCGCGCTGCCTGCCACCAAGGTGCGGCGCGGGCATCATCTGCGGTTGGTCATTCCCGGACCCGATGACCCTAACACTACGGCCGCTCGGCGCGACGAGAAGCTGGTGGCGCTGCTGGCCGAGGCCCACGCCGCGCGGCATCTGATTCTGTCGCAGCACCCGAGAATGAATGACCTAGTCCAGCTGGGTCGCGGGAACGCCCCTAAAGGATCAACCTTAGGCCGTTATTAAAAATACTTGTTGATCTGTTTGAGGTTTCGCTATGCTTTGGACGAGGGATTTCCGCAGTATCCAAAAGGCGTTTTTGGGTTTTCGGGGATTGGGCGGAGGGGGAGCAACAGGGCGCGATGGTACAAGCGGAGGATGAGTTCGTCAGCGATTTTGAGTTCGACGGCAATTGGCGTGAATATGCCGTCATTGCATTGACTAATCTGGTGCTGACTATTGCCACTTTGGGAATATATCGATTCTGGGCTACAACCCGAGTCCGTCGTTATCTGTGGTCGCGAACACTGTTCATGGGCAATCGGCTGGAATGGGCCGGGACCGGGAGCGAACTGTTCCGGAGCGGGCTCATGGCCCTGCTGGTGGTGCTAGTGCCGCTGGCAGTGGCGAACCTGACGATCCGGTATCTGATCGTGCACAAATACATGGTGGCGGGGCAGGTGCTGTCGCTGATCGTACTGGCACTGTTCTACACGCTCGTCGGCACGGCGGTGTTGCGCGGGCTGCGCTATCGCCTCTCACGAACGTATTGGCGCGGGATTCGCGGCGGCAGTCACGATCAGGGCCTTCGCTATGGCTTCGCCCACGTATGGAAGAAGGCGGTCGGATTGCTGCCCCTTGGCGCCCTGATGCCATGGGCCATGACCAGCTTGTGGAACCAGCGCTGGAACGCGATGAGTTTCGGCCCATGGCCCTTCGTGGCGAGCGGACGGGTCAGTGGGCTCAGGCTCCCCTATCTTTGGTGCTATGTGGCGCCGGCAGTTGTCATCGCGGCGACCGTGCTGCTGGCCGGGTCGAATATGACCCTGACCTGGTTCGGGATCGATCCACGGACCCCGTTCGAGTGGGTGCTGATCCGGTTGCCGGCCCTGTTTGCCTTACTGTTCATGTTCGCGATGATCACGCTGGCATATCATGCCACCTTCTTTCGCCAGATGGTGCGCAGCACCTCGCTGGGCGACATCAACTTCAGCTTCAATGCTGGCGCGCCGGAGTGGATGGGGCTCTATCTGGTCGACATGCTGCTTGTCGTGTCTACCCTGGGGCTGGGTTGGATCTTCATCAGCTACCGGCACTGGACCTTCTATCTGCGCAACCTGCAGACTTATGGCAGCATCAACATCGATGCCATCAGCCAATCCGTCACGCCAGCGCCGCGACAGGGCGAAGGCTTGCTCGATGCCTTCAACATGGAGGCGCTATGACCAGCGTGGTTCTGGACAAGGCTGAGCCGCTGCGCGCCGACATGCATGATGGCCTGAGCGCCCGCAGTCATCCGGTCTCCGTTGCGTGGGGTGCCGAAGGCCTGTTGGTGGCCGGTGAGGACATCGCGGACAGGATTGAGTGGGACGATCTGACCTGGATTGATTCCCTGCCCGAAGCGATCCTCCTCGGTCGGGCCCACCGGCAGGGATGGCGCTTGCGGCTTGGCCATGATGCACCGGCGGACTTGGTCGCGCGGCTACCCCGCCGCCCTCGGTTTGGCCGGTGGATCGACGCGTTCGGCTTCGGCAAGTCACTTGCCTGCTGCGCAGCGATCAGCAGCCTGGTCGGCCTCGTAGTCCTCAACACGCCGAGCTGGCTCGGTCGCAAGGTCCCCATCTCATGGGAAACCGGAATGAGCGATGACGGCGTAGAGGATCTCTCCGCCAGTACTTGCCATACGCCGGGCAGCGAAGCGGCCCTCGCGCAACTCGTTGGCAAGCTCGACCGCGACAACAGCGATGGCCATCTCCCGCGGGTCCGGGTCGAGCTGATAAAGCTCGATTACGTCAACGCCGTCGCGCTGCCCGGCGGGCGCGTGCTGGTGTTCGATGGACTACTAAAGCAGGTGGGGTCGGCCGACGCACTGGCCGGGGTCATTGGTCACGAGATCGGCCATGTCCGCGAGCGGCATGTCATGCAAGCCATGCTGCGCGAGTTCGGTATCTCAATGATATTGAGCGGGTTCCGGTCAGGCATGACCAACACGCTCGGGCGGATGACGGCGCTGCGCTATTCGCGCGAGGCCGAAGCCGAGGCAGACGACTGGGCCCGTGCGCGGCTGGCGGAGGCGAACATTTCGCCCATACCGATAGCCAATTTCTTCGTCGGGACCGCCGAGCAGGATCCATATTCGCAATCTGCGATGGCAGCCTATCTCAACAGTCATCCCGATCCGGTAGGCCGCGCCAAGCTATTTCGCGCGGCCTACCGTTCCGACCTGAAATACCGTCCAGCGCTGAACGGTGGCCAATTCGATGCTATCCGCTATGCCTGCGAGGACGACAC
>JBDUBN010000427.1:0-2688 GCA_040004085.1 Novosphingobium sp. | reverse complement strand
CAATCACCAGCAAAGTCAGTGGAAACGCGACGATGTGCCGCAGCGTAATGCCACCATGTTGCGGCGCTATCACGTCCATAACCCGTCCTTGCCCGCCCTAAACGCCGCGTTCCTTGTCGAGCAGCTTCTGCTTGATGTCGAGGCCATAGGCATAGCCCCCGGGGCTGCCGTCACCGCGAATCACCCGGTGGCAGGGGATCAGCACCGCAACATTGTTCGCCCCATTCGCCGACCCCGCCGCCCGCACTGCCTTCGGTTTTCCTATCGCCGCAGCAATTTGGGCATAACTGCGCGTCTCCCCCGCTGGAATCCGCTGCAATTCATGCCAGACCGCTTCCTGAAACGCGGTGCCTTGGACATCTAGCGGAATGGAGTGCGGCCTTGAAGGGGCCTCAACCGCTGCGATAACTTGTTCTAAAAGCGAGGAAAACCCGTCTCCACCCGCCACCAGTTCAGCATGCGGAAAGCGCGCCAGCAATGCGCTTTCATCTTCATTGAACGACAGTCGGCACACGCCTTTGTCCGTCGCGGCGACCAGCATAGGACCAAGGCTGGTCGGCGTTACCGCCCAGCGGATCGTTACCCCTCTGCCCCCATCCCGCCACGCCGAGGGCGCCATGCCCAGCCTCTCCCCACTCGCCGCATAGAACCGCGATGGGGCTGAATACCCCGCACTATACAGTGCATCAGTGACCCGCCCGCCTTGCGACAACGCGTCGCTCGCCCGTTCCAGACGCAGCGCGCGAGAGTAGGCAGCCGGGGAAAGCCCGGTCAGCCGTTTGAACAACCGTTGGAAATGGGCGGGCGAATACCCAGCATCGGCAGCAAGTCCGCCCAGCGCCAGCGGTTCCTCCGAAGCCTTGATCACCGCAATGGCCGCCATTACCGCACTCTCATCACGGGCTATATCGTCGGGCAAGCACCGCTTACACGCCCTCAAACCCGCCGCCCGCGCCGCCGCCCCGTCCGCAAAGAAGCGCACGTTCCCCCGCGCCGGATGCCGCGCCGCACACGATGGGCGGCAATATATACCCGTCGACAGAACCCCGGTAACAAACCGCCCATCAAACGCCCGATCCCGCGCCAGCACGGCTGACCAAGCCTCATCACCGAACAAAAGATCTTCAGCGTCCATCGCACGAATCATGACAGGGTTCCTCTTCAACACAACCCATGCCAGCAACGCAAAGCCAACGCGTCCCGCCGCTTGCGTTCAAAAGGCACCTCCACACAAATCCGGCAGATTTCCACAGGTCGCACTTCCACGCCGCTCTGCCTTGCATCGCAGCACGATCGCCGCTATGCGCGCCCCCGTCGACAGGCGGCACTCCCCTCGGGCGTGTCTTTAAAGTCCTGTCTGTCACCCGGTATGAAGGAACCGACACGCGTGGAGAATTCCGGCGGCATTACTGCGAGCTTGCAAGGGCGTTATGCGTCTGCGCTGTTCGATCTGGCTAACGAGCAGGGCGTGATTGCCGCAGTTGAGGCTGACCTTGGTCAACTCGGCGACGCGATCACCGGCTCGGACGATCTGGCCGCACTGATTCGCAACCCGCGCGTCACCCGCGATGCTGCTGCGGCGGCGCTTGATGGCGTGGCCAAGTTGCTCGGCCTGTCACAGCTCACCAGGAATTTTCTCGGCGTTCTGGCCGCAAACCGCCGGTTGGCTGCGCTGCCCGACGTCGTTCGCGCTTTCCGCACCATCGCCGCCGCCCAGCGCGGCGAAGTGACCGCCGAAGTCACCAGCGCTCACGCCCTCACCTCTGACCAGCTCGTGGCGCTCACCGCCAAGCTGAAAGAGCGCGAAGGCAAGGACGTCAAGATTACCGCCAATGTCGACCCCGCCATCCTTGGCGGCCTGGTCGTTCGCATCGGCAGCCGCCAGATCGACAGCTCGATCCGCACGCGGCTCAATACTCTCGCACACGCAATGAAGGGCTGACGGCTTAATCGCCGCTCACGAAAGGCTGAACATGGAAATCCGCGCCGCTGAAATCTCGAAGGTCATCAAGGACCAGATCGCCAGCTTCGGCACAGAGGCTCAAGTCTCTGAAGTCGGCTCAGTGCTGTCCGTTGGCGATGGTATCGCCCGCATCCACGGTCTGGACAATGTCCAGGCTGGTGAAATGGTCGAGTTCTCGAACGGGGTAAAGGGCATGGCCCTCAACCTCGAAGCCGATAACGTCGGCGTCGTGATCTTCGGGTCGGACGCGGAAATCAAGGAAGGCGATCAGGTCAAGCGGACCGGCACCATCGTTGACGTTCCTGTCGGCAAGGGCTTGCTCGGCCGCGTCGTGGACGGCCTTGGCAACCCGATCGACGGCAAAGGCCCGATCATTGCCGACAAGCGCATGCGCGTTGAAGTCAAGGCACCGGGCATCATCCCGCGCCAGTCGGTTTCCGAACCCGTGCAGACCGGCCTGAAGGCAATTGACTGCCTCGTCCCCGTCGGCCGCGGCCAGCGCGAACTGATCATCGGTGACCGCCAGACCGGCAAGACCGCCGTCGCCATCGACACCTTCATCAACCAGAAGACGGTCAACGCCGGGGACGATGAGAGCAAGAAGCTTTACTGCATCTATGTCGCCATCGGCCAGAAGCGCTCGACCGTTGCGCAGATCGTTCGCCAGCTCGAAGAAAACGGCGCCATGGAATATTCCATCGTTGTCGCCGCGACCGCTTCCGAGC
>JBDUBN010000083.1:0-9000 GCA_040004085.1 Novosphingobium sp. | reverse complement strand
GAAAATCCCGAAGCGCTGGTGGTAGTCGCAGACGGGGGCAGCAGCGACGCGAGCCGGTCCATCGTCGAATCCATGGCAAGGGAGAACCCCCGGCTGGTGCTGCTTGATAACCCGGCGCGCATCCAGTCTGCCGGTATCAATCTCGCGGTGGCGCACTATGGTCAAGGCTGCAAATGGCTACTGCGGCTGGACGCGCATTGCGATTACCCGCACGGCTATGTGCGGCAATTGTTGTCAGCGGCAGCGAGTCACGACGCGACCAGCGTGGTCGTGCCGATGGTCACCCGCGCCAATGCCGCAGGAGCCACGTGCTTTCAGCATGCGGCGGTGGCGGCGCAGAATTCGGTGATCGGCACGGGCGGATCACCGCACCGCCATCTGGGCGAGGGGCGCTTTGTCGATCACGGCCACCATGCGCTGATGCTGATTGACATGTTCAGCCGCGTCGGTGGCTACCGCGAGGATATGTCGCATAATGAGGACGCCGAGCTGGATTTGCGGCTGGCCGGGGCGGGGGGGCGGATCTGGCTCGAACCCACTTGCGCCATTACCTATTATCCGCGCTCGGCCCCGGCGGCGCTGTGGCGGCAGTATCGGGGTTATGGACGGGGCCGCGCTATGACATTGCGCTTGCACCGGGTGAGGCCGAAGCTGCGGCAAATGTTGCCACTCGCCGCCTTGGTTGCGGTGATATTGGGCCTGTTCAGCCCGCTCTATCTGCCGCTTGCCTTGCCGCTGGCGGGGTGGGCGGGGTTGACACTGGGCGGGGGAGCGCTGATCGGCCTACGCACCAACAGCCGCTGCGCGATCGCCGCCGGATTTGCCGCAATGATCATGCATCTGGCGTGGGCCACCGGCTTTACGCGCGGAATGTTAGCGCATTTGCCGGGGCCGCAGCGTGCCTTCCACGCAAACTAGGGCGCGTATCCGTAGCCATGGACGGTCAGCACCACGGGGGTGCTGGCGCTGACGCCGGTCCACTTGCCCGCCCAGCCGACAAATCCGCTGTTCGACGGGTTGGCCGCCCATGTTTCCAGCCATGGCTTCATCGCGTGCGAGGGCATAGATTTTGTTGTCGCGCCATCCCAGCTGTGGGCCACCACGCCGTTGACCAGCATGTCGATATGCTTTGTCGCCTGATTTATCCGAATGCCAAACCGCACCCGCTTGCCGGAAAAGTTCTGTCCGGAAAAAAGCTTGGTGCTGGTCCTGGTGTGCACGCCATTGGGATATGTGTGCAACGACACGTCCAGACCGTTGCGGCCCGGAAATTCGAAGTCCACCTCTTCCTTGCTGGTGGTGTCATAAAGCCACAGCGGCGCGACGACCAGGCCGTCGCGCATCGGTGGCAGCGTTACCTCGGTTTCCCACAGCCCGCTTGAGTGCGCGGCCTGTCCGCCGCCAGCCTGAAGTTCTGGCGCGCCTGCGGGATCAAGGACCATGGCAATGTCGCCATTGCCCTTGCGGACGATGTGATCAAAGCGCCAGGGAATGGTGCTGAAATTGTTGTTCCATTGCGAGCCGATCCACTTGCCGCCCCAATTCCACAAACGCATGTCGCGCAGATCGACCTGCGGGAGGGTGGTTGCGGCCTGTGCGGTTGGTATGGGTTGACCGCTTGGCAACATGAAAACGCCCACCGCGGACGCGATCGCAAGAACTGATACGAAATGGCGTTTCATCATAAATAACCCCAAATTCCTAAAGCCAGCTCGGAGTTCGGAAGAAGATCCTGAGGCGGCACAATATTCAGGCGTTCAGCAAAATACCGGAGGCACTCTTACTGGACAACATGTGTTCGATGGCGCGCCCGCATGGTGTGACGAGCCGCAATGCATTGCCGCTTTCTGCATGAATAGGATTTAGAATTGGTTATCGCTCGTCCTTGCCAACTCACTACCGGTGCCGACAACGCGAGGCTTGGCGGGCGCTTTGCCCAGCCAGCGCCGCACAGGCGCATCGAAGTAGCGCGCGACCACCAAGGAAAACAAGCAGATGACCGCAGCCTCGACGATCAGGCTGACCCGAGTGTGCGCGGGCACATCGCCGCGGACCAGATCGAACGCTTGCAGGATCGGCATCTGCAGGATGTATAGCGGGAACGATATCATCGCGCTCAAGCTGGCGATCCCGACGAGACGCGGCGAGGGTGGGGACTGGCAGCCGCTGATGATGATCAGCGGAAACGCGATCAGGCAGCAGGTCAGAATGTATGCCACCTCGGCACCCGGCGATAGCGGCGGGATGCACAACAGGATAAAGACCGCCAGCGCGAGCGCCCAGAATGGCACCTTCAACCGCGGCAATTTACCAGCCGCCCACAAGCGGTGCAGCGCGATGCCGGCAAGGAACGGCGCGGCCACGCGGGCAATTCCCGGCAGCATGGTCGGCCAGGTCAGGCCGATATGGTTGAAGCCGTCGCCCATACTGCCCGAATTGGTGCCCGCGACGACTAGGGCCAAGGCGATCATCGCCGTAATCAGCGCAATCGCCAGCAACCGGTTACCGAGCCGTGGTGCGATTAGCGCGAAGGCAAGGTTGGCAGCGATCTCGAAGAATAACGACCACGACGGATCATTGATGAAAAAGGGTTTGTCCGACCATGGAACGGGCAGGGTAGCCATTGCGAACGGCAGAGCCGCAAGCGCCCCCCCAACGCCAGTCCCGCCGCGCGCTGCTGTCACCACCTGAACCGCCGCGCCCATCAGGGCGCCCAAAATCACCAGCGGTCCCAGCCGGATGATCCGCGCGCGAAGGAAGCCCGCAAAGGTCATCCTGCCGCTAGCCAGCCGGTCTTCATAGGCATAAGCGATGACGAAGCCGCTCAGCAGGAAGAAGAAGTCAACCGCCAGATAGCCATGACCAAACGCCATCGGGCTGACCCAGAACCGGCGATGAAACAAGAGTACCACGAACGCTGCGACGCCGCGCAGCCCATCCAGCGTGACGAAGTGCGCGCGTGTGGGGCCGCGTTCACCGTGTTCATCGTTGGATTGCTGAAATTGCGGAACCGGAATAACGGGTTCAATCACATGCTGCCCCACTAGGTATCTACTGTCTACCTACGTGATAACCCGTAATCCTGAACCAGTCCTTGACCACCGCGCCGAATCCACCTAAGGGCCGCCACTTCCGGGGGAAGGCGTGCCTTTCTTCTGATCAGAGCTGAACATTGGCGGTGCGTGCGGGTTTCTCGCATCAGCTGTCAAAGTAACCCGGCGGCCTCGGCCTCGGGTGGAGCGTTTTCGGCCCTCCTGTCGCTTGCGGGTTGCCCAATGGGGTAACTCTCGCATCGCGTTATGTGAGGCAACCGGTAATCCTTCGCCTGCTGGCCCGTGTGTTGTCACAGATACAGGTGAAGTCCTTTCATGCCTACAATCAACCAGTTGATCCGCAAGGGTCGCGTCCCGCAGAAGGCCAAGTCCAAGGTCCCTGCGATGGAGCAGAACCCGCAGAAGCGCGGCGTTTGCACTCGCGTTTACACCACCACCCCGAAGAAGCCGAACTCGGCGCTCCGCAAGGTGGCCAAGATTCGCCTGACCAATCAGCGCGAAGTCATCTCGTACATTCCGGGTGAAGGCCACAACCTGCAGGAGCACAGCGTTGTGCTTATCCGCGGCGGCCGCGTTCGCGATCTTCCCGGTGTGCGTTACCACGTCCTGCGCGGCGTGCTCGACACACAGGGTGTGAAGAACCGCAAGAAGAGCCGTTCGAAGTACGGCGCCAAGCGGCCCAAGTAAGGTCTGCAGGGCAATTGCCCGCAGCCTGCTGGTTTACCGGCCGAGCGCGTCCAGTCGCGTCGGCCCGAATATAAGGAATTCTAACGATGTCACGTCGTCGTCGTCCCGAGAAGCGGATTATCCTGCCTGATCCCAAGTTCAAGGATCAGATCCTGTCCAAGTTCATGAACAACCTCATGATGGACGGCAAGAAGTCGATTGCTGAAAGCATCGTCTATGGCGCCATGTCGACCATGGAAACACGGGCGAAAAGCGATCCGATCCAGCTGTTCCATGATGCGCTGAACAATGTGAAGCCGCAGATCGAAGTGCGTTCGCGCCGCGTTGGTGGTGCTACGTATCAGGTGCCGGTCGAGGTTCGCCCCGAGCGCGCTCAGGCTCTGGCCATCCGCTGGCTGATCACCGCCGCGCGCAACCGCAGCGAAACGACCATGGCCGCGCGCCTGTCGGCTGAACTGCTCGATGCCGCCAACAACCGTGGCAACGCGGTCAAGAAGCGCGAAGATACCCACCGTATGGCCGACGCCAACCGCGCGTTCTCGCACTACAGGTGGTAATCTGACGCTGTAAGGCGTCATGCGACTGTCACTGATTTAACTCTATGGGCGGGAGCCTGAAAACGGCTCCCCTCCACGCCTCAAGGAAACCACCATGGCCCGCAGCCATCCGCTCTCGATGTACCGGAATATCGGCATCATGGCGCACATCGACGCCGGTAAGACGACGACGACCGAGCGCATTCTCTTCTACACCGGCAAGTCTTACAAAATCGGCGAAGTGCATGACGGCGCTGCG
The DNA here is from genome assembly GCA_040004085.1 of Novosphingobium sp. Lineage (GTDB taxonomy): Bacteria > Pseudomonadota > Alphaproteobacteria > Sphingomonadales > Sphingomonadaceae > Novosphingobium. The sequence continues at coordinate 4,465 of JBDUBN010000083.1, read as the reverse complement.
ACGATGGACTGGATGGAGCAGGAACAGGAACGCGGCATCACGATCACGTCGGCCGCGACGACCTGCTTCTGGGGCGATTACCGGATCAACATCATCGACACTCCCGGGCACGTCGACTTCACGATTGAAGTCGAACGTTCGCTGCGCGTGCTCGATGGCGCGGTGGCTTGTTTTGACGGCGTTGCCGGCGTTGAGCCGCAGTCGGAAACTGTGTGGCGTCAGGCAGACAAGTACGGCGTGCCGCGCATGTGCTTCATCAACAAGCTCGACCGCACCGGCGCGAACTTCAAATATTGCGTCCAGTCAATCATCGACCGTCTGGGTTCGAAGCCTGCCGTGCTTTACATTCCCATCGGCCTCGAAGCCGACCTCAAGGGTTTGGTCGATCTGGTCGAAAACCGCGCGATCATCTGGAAGGACGAATCGCTCGGCGCTGAATTCTTCTATGAAGAAATCCCCGCCGACATGGCCGAAGAAGCTGCCCGCTATCGCAATGAACTGATCGAACTGGTTATCGATCAGGACGATACCGCGATGGAAGCTTACCTCGAAGGCAATGAGCCTGACGTGGCGACGCTGAAGGCCTGCATCCGCAAGGGCACGCTGAACCACTCGTTCGTGCCCGTGGTCTGCGGTTCGGCGTTCAAGAACAAGGGCGTTCAGCCACTGCTCGACGCCGTGGTCGATTATCTGCCTTCGCCGCTCGACATCGAAGACGTCCAGGGCGTCAAGGTTGACAGCGACGAGAAGGACAGCCGTCCTCCCAAGGACGATGCACCGTTCTCGGCGCTGGCGTTCAAGGTGATGAACGATCCGTTCGTCGGCACCCTGACCTTCATCCGCATCTATTCGGGCACGCTCAGCAAGGGCACGTATCTGAACTCGGTGAAGGACAAGAAGGAAAAGGTTGGCCGTATCCTCGAAATGCACGCCAATGACCGCAAGGACATTGACGAGGCGTTCGCGGGCGACATCGTCGCACTGGCCGGCATGAAGGACACCACCACCGGCGATACGCTGTGCGCAGAGCGCCAGCCAATCGTGCTGGAGCGGATGGAATTCCCTGAGCCCGTTATCGAACTGTCGGTTGAACCCAAAACCAAGGCCGACCAGGAACGGATGGGCGTCGCGCTCAATCGCCTGTCAGCCGAAGATCCCTCGTTCCGCGTCTCGACCGATCACGAATCGGGCCAGACGATCATCAAGGGCATGGGCGAACTGCACCTCGACATCATCGTCGACCGCATGCGCCGCGAGTTCAAGGTTGAAGCCAACGTCGGTGCGCCGCAGGTGGCTTACCGCGAATACCTCGGCAAGCCAGTCGACATCGATTACACCCACAAGAAGCAGTCGGGTGGTTCGGGCCAGTTCGGCCGCGTGAAGTTCAAGGTCACGCCGGGCGAGCGCGGTTCGGGCATCATCTTTGTCGACAACGTCAAGGGCGGCAACATTCCGAAGGAATACATTCCCTCGGTTGAAAAGGGCATGCGCGAGACGGCGGCTTCGGGTTCGCTGGTCGGCTTCCCGATCATCGACTTCGAGATCGAGCTTTATGACGGCGCCTACCACGACGTCGACTCCTCGGCGCTGGCGTTTGAAATCGCCGGACGTGCGGCCATGCGCGAAGCAGCGCAGAAGTCGGGCATCAAGCTGCTTGAGCCGATCATGAAGGTCGAAGTGGTGTCACCAGAGGAATATCTGGGCGACGTCATCGGCGACATGAACAGCCGTCGCGGCCAGATTCAGGGCACTGACACCCGGGGTAATGCCCAGGTTGTCGAGGCGCTGGTGCCGTTGGCAAATATGTTCGGTTACGTGAACCAGCTCCGCTCGTTCACGCAGGGCCGGGCCAATTACTCGATGTTTTTCTCCCATTATGACGAAGTCCCGGCAAACGTCGCGGCTGAGGTCAAGGAGAAGCTTGCCTAAGCGGCAAGATGATACTAGGGGCGGCGCCTAAATCACCGGGTGCCTGCTCTTCCCGTGGATTCGATACCAAGCGAAAAGAAGGTTTGAACAATGGCTAAGGCAAAATTCGAGCGGACCAAGCCGCACTGCAACATCGGCACCATCGGTCACGTTGACCATGGCAAGACCACGCTGACGGCGGCGATCACCAAGGTGCTCGCTGAAACCGGCGGCGCAGTCTTCACCGACTATGCCAACATCGACAAGGCACCTGAAGAGCGTGAGCGCGGCATCACCATCTCGACCGCACACGTTGAGTATGAAACTGCCAATCGCCACTATGCACACGTCGATTGCCCAGGCCACGCTGACTATGTGAAGAACATGATCACCGGTGCGGCGCAGATGGACGGCGGCATTCTGGTGGTTAACGCTGCTGACGGCCCGATGCCACAGACCCGCGAGCACATCCTGCTGGCGCGTCAGGTCGGCGTGCCTGCTCTGGTCGTGTACATGAACAAGGTTGATCAGGTCGACGACGAGGAAATCCTCGAGCTGGTTGAACTGGAAGTCCGCGAACTGCTGACGTCTTACGGCTTCCCCGGTGACGACATTCCGATCATCAAGGGTTCGGCTCTGGCCGCGCTTGAAGGCCGCAATGACGAGATCGGCAAGAACTCGATTTACGAACTGATGAAGGCCGTTGACGAATACATCCCGCAGCCGCCGCGTCCGACTGACAAGCCGTTCCTGATGCCAGTGGAAGACGTGTTCTCGATCTCGGGTCGTGGTACTGTTGTGACCGGCCGTATCGAAACCGGCATCGTCAAGGTTGGTGAAGAAGTTGAGATCGTTGGTCTCAAGGATACTCGCAAGACTGTCGTCACCGGCGTTGAAATGTTCCGCAAGCTGCTCGATCAGGGTGAAGCTGGCGATAACGTTGGCGCACTGGTTCGCGGCGTTGCCCGTGAAGACGTTGAGCGTGGTCAGGTTCTCTGCAAGCCCGGTTCGGTTACCCCGCACACCGAGTTCAACGCAGAGGTCTATGTGCTGTCGAAGAACGAAGGCGGCCGTCACACGCCATTCTTCGCCAACTATCGTCCGCAGTTCTACTTCCGTACGACCGACGTGACCGGCGAAGTTGTCCTTCCTGAGGGCACCGAGATGGTTATGCCTGGTGATAACGTTTCGATCGGCGTCAAGCTGATCGCACCAATCGCCATGGATCCGGGCCTGCGCTTCGCAATTCGCGAAGGTGGCCGGACTGTCGGTTCTGGGGTTGTCAGCACGATCTCGAAGTAATATAGGCCGCTCACCGCAGGGGATGTCAGATTCGTTTCTGACCTCCTGCGGTCCGGTTTTCGCTAATCGCCCCGCTCTCCGAATTAATGGAAGAGGGTGGGTCGGTTGGTTTTTGTATTTGCTCTTTCTCATCGGTAGTAGACAATGGAAGCTCAGAATATCCGCATCCGCCTCAAGGCATTCGATCATCGCGTGCTTGATCAGGCGACCGGAGAAATCGCGGACACCGCTCGCCGTACCGGCGCGTTGATCCGGGGCCCCATTCCACTGCCGACGCAGATCGAAAAGTTCTGCGTTAACCGCGGTCCGCACGTCGACAAGAAGTCGCGCGAGCAGTTCGAGGTTCGTACCTACAAGCGACTGCTCGATATCGTGCAGCCCAACGCCGCCACCGTGGACGCGCTGATGAAGCTCGATCTGGCCGCTGGCGTCAACGTCGAGATCAAGCTCGCTTGATTTCGCCTCCGCGTTTAGCGGGGCACAAGTTTTCCAGGCCGTCCATATCGGCCTGAAGTTCCAGCCTCGGCCGGAACTCAAAAGTTTCAGGGCTTTGGCCCTGCGGACATAGGGATACCTCCGGCGCTGTCTTCGGACTTCGCCGGGCAAGCGTCCCCCGTCTCGCCGTTTCCTCCCGTTCGGGGTTGGAAGTAGCATTCAGCCCGGACGGGGCTCGTTTCACATTTTGGGTTGAGCACGCCTTTGGGGATGGTCCCTTCAGGCCTCTGTATGGAGTATGGATCATGCGCACAGGCGTGATCGCAAGGAAGGTCGGAATGACCCGCCTTTTCCAGGAAGACGGTCGGCACGTGCCGGTTACCGTTCTTTCGCTGGAAGAATGCCAGGTAGTCTCAATCCGCACGGAAGAGCGCGACGGTTACGTTGCGGTTCAGCTCGGTGCCGGATCTGCCAAGCAAAAGAACGTTGCCAAGCCGCAGCGTGAGCACTTCGCCAAGGCGCAAGTGCCGCTCAAGGCTCGCGTCGTTGAATTCCGCGTCACCGAAGATGCTGTTCTGGAAGTTGGCGCGAGCATTGCTGCTTCGCACTTCGTTCCCGGCCAGATGGTCGACGTTTCCGGTCACACGCAGGGCAAGGGCTTTGCGGGCGGCATGAAGCGTTGGGGCTTCGGCGGTATGCGTGCAACGCACGGCGTTTCTATCTCTCACCGTGCCCTCGGTTCGACTGGCCAACGCCAGGATCCGGGCCGCGTCTTCAAGAACAAGAAGATGGCCGGTCACATGGGTGACAAGCAGCGCAC
>JBDUBN010000426.1:0-2698 GCA_040004085.1 Novosphingobium sp. | reverse complement strand
GTGAACACATAGTCGCAGCGGGCGCGCAGGATGTTCACCGCCTCGACAATCGCGGGGGTGTCATCGGCGATCACCCGCACTTCCTTCAGCCGAATGCCTTGTACGCCAAGCCACGTCGCTACTTGGGCAATATTTTTGTCCTGCGTGCGGCCGGACAGGATTTCATCGCCAATGACGATCAGCGCGGCGGTGTAGATGCGGGGTTCGGCCATGGTGCGCAGCGTTAGTTCAGCGCGGGTTGGCGAGCAAGGGTTTGGCGGGCAGGTTCCGGTTCAGCAACGCGCGTGAACTTCATCCAGCCATCGTCAATCGGTGCCGCCGCCAGATCGCGGCGATCGGTGCGGTAGTCCATCTGCATCTGCCACGGCGGCGTAGTGGAGCTTTTGGGCAGTAGGTGCTTGCCGCGCTTGAGATAGCCGGAGGACAGCAGTTCGAACGGCTGGTCCTCGACCAGAGTATGATCGGCGGGCAGGGCGGGCGTCGCCACATCCATGTGCCACATGTTCATCTGGCGCAGCAGGCGGCACAGCCATTCGGCGACGATGTCCACGCGCAATGTCCAACTGGTGTTGAGATATCCGAACATCGCCGCAAAATTCGGCACATTCGAGAACATGCAGTTACGGTACTGGAAATGCTGGGTAAAATTCACCGGCACCCCGTCCATGCTGATCGATACTTTGCCCAAAACCGCCAGCCGCAGCCCGGTGGCGGTGACGATCACGTCGGCGGCGATGTACCTGCCATCGGTGAGGGTAATGCCGTCCGCATCCACACGCTCGATCTGGCCGGTCACGATCCCGGCCTTGCCGCGCCGCATCGCCTTGAACAAATCGCCATCGGGCACCAGGCACATGCGCTGTTCCCACGGTCCGTAAGGCGGTGTGAAATCGGCGGCGACGTAAGCATCGCCCAATTGCCTGCGCAGTCCGTTGGTCAACAATGCCGCGATTTTGGCGGGTTTGCTGCGCGAGCGGTTGAAGATAAATTCGCGCATCAGCGCCATGCGCTTGCGGTTGATCGCGTAGGCCCACTTTTCGGGCAGCCACCGCCGCAATTTGTTGGCCAGCGGATCTTTCGCGGGCTGGGACGCCATCCATGTCGGCGTGCGCTGGAGCATGGTGACCTGCGCCGCCTTGTCAGCCATCGCTGGCACCAGCGTGACCGCCGTCGCGCCCGATCCGATCACCACCACCTGCTTACCGGTGTAATCCAGATCGGCGGGCCAGAACTGCGGGTGGACCACTTCGCCCTTGAAGCTATCAAGGCCGGGAATTGCTGCGTCATAGGGCTCATCGTAATCGTAATAGCCGGTGCCCATGTACAGGAACCGCGTGGCGACGCTGGCCTTGGTGCCATCAGCTTGCGCAATATCCAGCCGCCAGACTCCCGCCGCGCTGTCCCAATCCGCGCCGAGCACGTGCTGGCCATAGCGGACGTGCGGTCCGATCCCGCGCTCATCGATCACCCGTTGCAGGTATTCGACAATCTTCTCGCCCGCGACGATGGCCTCATCCTCGCGCCACGGGGCGAATTTATACCCCAGTGTGTACATGTCACTATCTGATCGCACGCCGGGATAGCGGAACAAGTCCCAGGTGCCGCCCAGCTTTTCGCGCCGATCAAGCACCAGATAGCGCTTGCCCGGGCATTTCTCGACATAGTGCGCGGCCATGCCCACGCCGGAAATTCCGGCACCGACGATCACCAGATCGTATATGTCAGTATCTGGCACGCGCGGCCTCCGTTTCCCCAGCCGCATTATTATAGTGCGGTGCGGATTGCCAGCGCCGTGCCACTTTGCCACACACCGGCTATGCCAATCATTGCCGCACGCCGTTATATTGCCGGAAAGCCGGGCCTCCATTCGCTGAAGATCGGCGATGGACCGCGCGGCGATCTGCCGCCGCGCGCGTTTGACTGGATCGGGCTGGCCGAACCCACTGCTGACGAGATGGAGATTGTGCGCCAGCATTTCGGTCTGCACCCACTGGCAGTTGAGGACGCGCTGAACCCTAATCAGTTGCCCAAGGTGGAAATCTACGGCCACCACTTGTTTATCGTCGCTCGCACCGCTGCGCTGGAAGAGGGCGAGAATATCGCCTTTGGCCAGACCGCGCTGTTTCTGGGGGCGGATTTCCTGATATCCGTCCGCTTCGGCTCCAACCGCGCGCATGTCACCTTGCGCGAGCGGCTGGAAACCAATGCCGAGCGGCTGGCCGAAGGACCTGATTTCGTCGCCCATGCCATCCTTGATTTCATCGTCGATGGCTATCAGCCGCTGATCGACCGGCTGGAGGAAGCGGTACAGGTGATGGAGGAGCGGGCGATTCAGGCGTTCCCCGAACAATCGACCATCCGCCGCATCTTTCGCCTGCGCCGTTATCTGCGCCGGTTTGAGCGGATCGTCGGTCCCATGGAAGAAGCGTGCGAGCGGCTGGCCACCACTGACCTGCCGAGCATCGATCCGTCCGCCCGGATCTGGTTTCGCGACGTGCTGGATCACGTCCGCCGCACCATGGTCCGGACGCGCGGATTGAAGGAGACGATGGCCAGCATCGTGGAAACCGCCAGCCTGCTCGAACAGCACCGGCAGGGCGAAATGACCCGGCAACTGGCCGCCTACGCCGCGATTCTGGCGGTGCCGACGGCGATTGCCGGGATTTACGGGATGAACTTCCGGTTCATGCCCGAACTG
>JBDUBN010000082.1:0-9036 GCA_040004085.1 Novosphingobium sp. | reverse complement strand
GGTTCGGCAATCGGTTTGGGTTCGGCAATCGGTTCTGGAATGGGCTCCGGCGTCGCAGCCGGTGCTTCCTCGTACTTGACGACCGGCGCCCCCCACGACCCGGCAGGCGCGGGCAGCATCGCCAGAAGCTCACCCATCGACGCGGGCCGGTCGAGCGGATTGACGCTGACCATGCGCGCCAGCAGCGGGCGCAGTTCTTCGGGCGCTTGGGTCAGGTCCGGTCCGGCACGGCGTTTATCCACCGCGTCAACCAGCGTGCCGCCCATGTTGACGTCTTTGCCCATCGCCACCGCCAGGATCACCAGCCCCAGGCTGTAGATATCCGTCCACGGCCCGATATTACGGCCATAATCCCCCAATTGCTCGGGCGCGACGTAGTTCAGCTTGCCGGCAAAACCATCGCCGATGATCGTTGCCGATCCGGGATCGAGGTCTTTGGCAATGCCGAAATCAATGATCTTGGCCCCGGCCAGCAACCCGCCTTCAAGCATGACGTTATCCGGCGACATATCGCGGTGGATCGCCCCCAGCGCATGCGCGGCGCTTAGCCCTTCGGCAAGGCGGCGGGTGAGCGCGAACAGGTCCGCCACGCCGGGACGCAGCGACTTGATGACATCGGACAGGTTGTTGCCATCGACGTATTCGGTGACGATATAATACACGCCAAGCTGCGGTTCCTGCGCGAACACGCGGTATTGCACCAGCGCCGGGTGGCTGATTCGCGTGAGGGTGCGGGCCTCCTTGCGGAACATGGCGAGCACGTTCGCGTCGGCCGAAAGGTTGGGGAGCATGACCTTGATCGCCACGCGCTCGTCACTGTTGACGTTGATGCCTTCGAATACCTCGCCCATGCCGCCGCGCGCGATGAAGCGTTTTACCTCGAAAATGTGGTTCAGAACGTCGCCGATCTGAATTTCCTGATTCGCTCGGCTGCCAATAGTGCCTTCGGGGATGGCGGAAGGGCGCGATGAGGCTGGGGACGCCGAAACTTGCGCTGCGGCATCGTCGGAGCCCGAATCAGTGGGCGAATCAGTTGAGGTCGGCAGAGCGGAGCCGACGGGCATGTACACCGTGCGATCATCGCCTTGCGGCGGACCTTTGCCGTTTTCGTCTGCCATCCCACCGTTCCTGCTCATCGGAGCCAGCCATATATCTGGTCCGATTCCCGGATACCTGACACAGAAATCGTGTCGGTGCACTTGTTTAGTCGCGCGACAAACGATGCGGCGAGCCAACCGGCGATCAGCCGCCCAGCAGGGCCTTGGTGGCGGCGGTAACGTCCGCCTCGCGCATCAGGCTTTCGCCCACGAGGAAGGTGCGCACACTGCATTTCGCCATCCGTACCAGATCCGCGTGGCTGCTGATGCCGCTTTCACAGACCAGCAGCGCGCCTTCCGGAGCGAGCGGGGCGAGCCGTTCGGTAGTGCCCAGATCGGTGACGAAACGCTTGAGATCGCGGTTGTTAATGCCGATCAGCCGCGATTTGAGGCGGGCAGCGCGCGCCATTTCGGCCTCATTGTGAACCTCCACCAGCACGTCCATGCCGCGGTCCAGCGCGGCGGCCTCAATCTCGGCCATTTGCGCGTCGTCGAGCGCGGCGACGATGATCAGGATCGCATCGGCGCCGATGGCGCGCGCTTCGGCCACTTGCCAGGGATCGACCATGAAATCCTTGCGCAGCACCGGCAGCGCGCAAGCAGTCCGCGCGGCGATCAGGTAATCCTCGTGCCCCTGAAAATAGGGCGCGTCCGTAAGAATGGACAGGCAGGTCGCGCCGCCCTCTTCGTATTGGCGGGCATGGGCAGCGGGATCGAAGTCCGCGCGGATCACGCCCTTGGACGGGCTGGCCTTCTTGATTTCGGCGATCAGCGCGAACCGGCTGGCGGCCGCATTGCGCAGCGCCGCTTCAAATCCGCGCGGGGCGGTCTGGGCAGCGGCGCGGGCGTCGAGATCGGCCAATGAGGCCAGCGGCTTGCGCCGGGCGACTTCGGCGCGGGTGGTATCGCAGATTTCGGTGAGTTTGTCGGTCATCGGGTGCCTGTAGCGCTTGGGTGCTGACTGAGTCGAGACGCCTCACTTCAGCGCGTTGATCCAGCAATCGAGCAGGGCGTTGGCCAGCCCCTTGTCCAGCGCCTCGGCGGCTTCCTCGACGCCTGTCGTCCAGTCGTCCACCTCGCCCGCCACGATCAGCGCGGCGGCGGAATTGAGCAGCACGGCATCGCGGTAAGCGCCCGGCTCGCCCAGCAGCAATGCGCGCAAGGCCTTGGCGTTATAAGCCGCGTCGCCGCCGCGCAGATCGCCGATGGGGGCGGGGGAAAGCCCCGCGTCTGCGGCGGTAAGGCGCTCCATGATCACGCCGCTCGGGCCGACCCGGGCGATAGCGTTGCCGCCAGCGAGGCTCAATTCGTCCAGCCCCTCATCGCCCGCCACGACCATCGAGTGATCAGTGCCCAGCCGCGAGAGCGCCTCGGCATAGACCGGCAGGAAATCGGGTCGGGCGATGCCGATCAACTGGCGGGTTACGCCTGCCGGATTGGCCAGCGGGCCGGTCAGGTTGAAGATCGTGCGGCGGCCAATCGCCTTGCGGACGGGCGCGATGCGGCCCAGCGCCGGGTGGTGGGTTTGGGCGAAAAGAAAGCAGATGCCGATGTCGGCCAGCGTTGCTTCGGCGGTTTCGCTGCAGCGCGCCAGATTGAGCCCCAGCGCCTCCAGCGTATCCGCCGCACCTGCCTTGGAACTGGCCGCGCGGTTGCCGTGCTTGGCCACCGGCACCCCGCAAGCTGCGACAACCAGCGCCACGGCGGTCGACACGTTCAGACTGTGCTGGCCGTCGCCGCCGGTGCCGCAGACGTCTATCGCATTTGCCGGGGCAGTGATCGGGATCATTCGCGCGCGCATCGCCCGCACCGCTCCGGCAATCTCCGCCGCGGTTTCGTTGCGCGCAGAGAGGGCTGTGAGGAAGCGGGCAATGTCGGCGTCGTCTGCCTTGCCATCCAATAGCGCGCCAAATGCGGCCTCCGCCTGTTCGTCACTCAGCGGTGCATCGACGGGCGGCAGCACGCTCATGGCGTGGCGCGCTCTGGAAGCTCGGCCTCGATGCCACACATGCGCAAAAAGTTCGCCAGCATCGCATGGCCGTGTTCGGTGGCGATGCTTTCAGGATGGAACTGGACGCCGTGGATCGGCAGCGTGCCATGGCGAAATCCCATGACATGCTGGTCATCGCTGCGGGCGTTGACCTCAAGACAACCCGGAATATCCTCGACAATCAGCGAGTGATAGCGCGTCGCGGTGAAGGGTGAGGGCAGACCGGCAAACACGCCGCTGCCATCGTGCGTTACCGGCGAGGTTTTGCCGTGCATCAGCCCGCCGCGCACCACTTTGCCGCCGAAATATTGCCCGATGGACTGGTGGCCAAGGCACACGCCCATGAGCGGCTTACCCGCATCCGCCGCCGCGCCGACCAGATCGAGACTGATTCCGGCCTCATTGGGCGTGCACGGCCCGGGCGAAATCAGGAACCCTTGCGCACCAGAGGATATGGCCTGTGCGGCGGTAAGCGCATCATTGCGCACCACCTCAACCTCTGCGCCCAGTTCCATCAGGTAATGGACCAGGTTCCAGGTGAAGCTGTCGTAGTTGTCGATGACGAGGATCATGATGTCTTACTGTCCAAACCCGGCTTCGCTCGCAACCCTTACCGCCTCGCGAGCCGCCGCGATCAGGGCGCGGGCCTTGTTTTCGCATTCGGCCTGTTCGTTTTCGGGCACGCTGTCCGAGACGATGCCCGCGCCCGCCTGCACATGCAACACGCCGTCCTTGATGACGCCGGTGCGCAGGACGATGCAGCTGTCGACCGAGCCGTCGGGCGCGAAATAGCCGACGCCGCCAGCATAGGCTCCCCGCGTTTCGGGTTCAAGTTCGGCGATGATCTGGCACGCGCGCACTTTGGGAGCGCCGCTGACGGTGCCTGCGGGAAAGCCCGCGAACAGCGCGTCGACCGCGTCGTGTTTGGCTGTGTCCAGTTGGCCGACGACATTGCTGACGATGTGCATGACGTGGCTGTAACGCTCAATCGTGTAGCTGTCCGTCACCCGCACGGTGCCCTTTGCCGCGACCCGGCCGACATCGTTACGGCCCAGATCGAGCAGCATCAGATGTTCGGCGCGTTCCTTGGGATCGGCGAGCAGGCTGGCTTCGTTGGCCGCGTCTTCCTCGGGCGTGATGCCGCGTGGACGAGTTCCGGCGATGGGCCGGATGGTCACTTCGCCGTCACGCACCCGGACGAGGATTTCCGGGCTGGAGCCGATCACCGCAAAGCCCGGCAGATCGAGGAAATAGAGGAACGGCGAGGGATTCACCCGCCTCAATGCGCGGTACAACGACAGCGGCGGTAGGGTGAACTCGCACGTAAACCGCTGCGCCAGCACCACCTGAAAGATGTCGCCAGCGGTGATGTATTCCTTGGCAGCCAGCACCATCTCGCCATAGCGGCCCTCGGGCAGGACCGGGGTGAGTACCGGTTCCGGCAGCGTGGCGTCGTGCACGGCGGCGGGAGTCGGACCGGCAAGGCGGCGCAGGGTATCGTCGATCCGGTCAGACGCGGCATCGATCAGCGCGGCGGGGGTACTGCCATCAGGCCATAACGGAGCAACGCACCACAGCGCGTCTGACAAGCGGTCAAACACCAGAATCAGCGCGGGACGGACGAACAGCATGTCCGGCAGTTCCAGCGGGCTCTGCGGGGCGCGCGGCAGGTGCTCGACCAGACCGATGGTTTCATAGCCGAAGTAGCCAACCAGACAGGCGAGCGCCTTCGGCAGTTCCTCGGGCACATCGATTCGGCAAGCACCGACCAGCGCGCGCAGTTCGGCCAGCGCATCGCCGGGCAGCGGGGCGAACGCCTCGCGGTCACGTCGCCATGTCCGGTTGATCGCTGCGCCATGGCCGCTGGCTCGGAACACCAGATCGGGATCGAGACCGAGCAGGCTATAGCGCCCACGCACTTCGCCGCCCTCGACCGATTCCAGCAGGAAATCGCCGCGTCCCGGTTCGATCAGCTTGAGCGCCGCGCCGACCGGCGTTTCGGTGTCGGCAATGAGCCGCCGCCACACCAGCGCGGGCTGACCGGCGCTGAGTTGGGTTTCGGCGTTCTGCGCGTTTTCAGGGCGTGTGGTGTTCATCAGCCGGTGATCAATTGCCGCCGGTCAACTGGCGCGCGACCGCGTTGATTGCCGTCGAATTGCGGGTCACACCCACTTCGGCGCGGATCGCGGCGCGCATCTGCTCGGCATATTCGCGGCCCGCCAGCTTGCCCAGTTCGCTCTTGGCGGCGGCAAAGGTTGGGTCGCTGGCGTCCATCTTGCCCGGCGTGATCGTCTTGAGCGACACGACATACCAGCCGCGATTCTGCGGGGCCGACAATGACTTGACCGTACCCTGCGCCATGCTGAACATCAAAGCCAGCGGCGGCGGCACGGCTTGGCCGGACTTGGTGAGTTGCGAGCGGTTGAGGTAAACTTGGTCTATCGGCGGCAGCGGCTTGCCCAATGCGGCCACGGCGGCACCCAGATCGGTGCCCTTGCGGACTGCTGCCTGCACCTTTTCCGCCGCAGCCTTGGCAGCAGCGGCGCCCTTTTGCAGCATCAGGTCAGCCACGACATTGGCGCGGATTTCGCTGATCGGGGCAGGGGCGGACGGGGTGATCGAGGTGACATCAAACACCACGAAAGCCTTGCCGGGAATCACTTCGGCCAGTTGCGACTGGTTTTCCTGCTCCATGGCAAAGGCGGTCTGGTATACGCGCGCCAATTCGGCAGGGCCGGTCGCACCGGGCTTGCCGTAAACTTGACCATCGGCGGTCAGCGGCTCGGTCTGGACCAGCGTCAGGCCTAGCTCCTTGGCCACATCGGTCAGCGAGCCGCCCTTGTCGAACTCATCCTCGATCTTGGCGGAAAAGTCCGACAGTGCGGCGCGCTTTTTCTCGGCGGCTAGGGCAGCGGAGATTTCCCCGCGCGCCTGGTCGAGCGTCTTGCCGGTGTTCCGTGTCACCGCATCGACGCGGATAACATGCCAGCCAAGCCCGCTTTTCGCCGGTCCAGCAAGGGTGCCCGGCTTGGCTGCAAACACCGTGTCCGCCACGGCTTGCGAGCTTTGCGCGGCAAGGTCGGCGCTGGTTACTGCCGGAATTGTGGCGGTCGCCAGTCCCTTTGACCGGGCAGCGCTATCGAGTGAACCGCCCTTGGCCACTTCGGCGGCAATTGCCTGAGCGGCGGCCTGCGTCGGCAGAATAAGCTGGGTCAACTTGCGCGTTTCAGACGGCGCGTACTTGACCTTGTCTGCGCTATAACGCGCGGTGATCTCCGCCTCGGACGGGGCAGGGACGTTCTTGATCGCGCTGTCGTCGAACATCGCATAGCGGATTACCCGGCGTTCTGGCCGGATATAGGCGTCGCGGTGGGCGGTGTAATAGGCGGTCAGTTCTGCCGGACTGGGCTCTCCCGGTGGTGCGAAGGCAGAGGCCGGAAGCATGGCGATGGAGCCGTTGCGGGTCTCGGTCAGCAGCGCGGCATAGCGAATGACCAACTCCTTTGGCACCGACGAACCAAACGAAGCGGGGATCAGCACCTGCTTGGCGATGAGCGAATCGGCGAAGTCCTGCCGTAATGAGGCATCGGTCATGCCCCGCTGGGCGATCAACTGCTTGTAAGTCGATTCGCTGAACTGTCCGTCAGCGCCTCGAAACGCCGGGATCTTGACGATTTCGCTGTCGACCAACCGGTCGCCCGCAACAATGCCGTGCGCTTTGCCGAATTCGGCAATCGCCGCGCCATCGATGATCTGTTCCAAAGCGGAGGCCAGCCCGTTCTGGGCGAGGAACATCTTCATCGTCGCGGTGGGATGCTCCCGCTTGGCCTGTTCCACTGCGGCAGTCGCGGCCTGGCTCAATTCGCTGGTGCTGACCCGGCGGCTGCCGACGATCGCAGCCCGGTCACCCCCGGCCACCCCGCCAAACTTGCCGCTGCCAGCCACATCGGCCCCGGCAAACGAGATCAGGATCAGTATCAGGAACGCCGCAGCCGCAGCTACGCCGAACTTGGACTTGGTCATCTTGCGGAATACGTTGAGCATTGCAGTGTCGCTTGCCTGATTGTCGGAAACGCGGCGCAGTCGCACGCCAATTCCGGGCGGCTTTAGGGCTGGAAACGCAGGATCGCAATGGGCCGCGCATGCCAAGATTATCGTCGGAGTGTGTCTATTCGGCCAAAATGCGACGTGTTGCAGTGCAGCGTGTTTTGACAAGGCGTGCTAGTATGGCGTAGCGGCCCTCAAGATCGCGCCGCCGGATCGTTTCGAGATTCGAATGGCTGCACTATTTTTCGGAGTAAACCGGCAAAATGCCAACTCGTCCCTTTATTGTCGGCAACTGGAAGATGAACGGCAGCCGCGCGCTACTGTCTGAGGCCCGGGCCATTGACCGGGCTGCGGCGCGTTATCCCGCCGTTTCCGTGGCCCTCGCGCCGCCTTTCACCCTGATTCACGCCATGTCGGAAGCCGTTTCGGCGATCGCCGTTGGCGGGCAAGACTGTCATACCGAAGCCAAGGGCGCGCATACCGGCGATATTTCGGCGGTTATGCTGGGCGATGCCGGGGCGGATTTCGTCATTCTGGGCCACAGCGAACGCCGCCGCGACCATGCTGAGGGCGACGCCTTGATCAAGGCCAAGGCCGAGGCCGCGCTGGCTGCCGGGCTGGGAATTATCGTCTGCGTTGGCGAAACGCTGGCTGAACGCGACGCCGGGAGCGCCGAGTCGATTGTTTCGGGACAGGTCGATGCCTCGCTACCGTCAGCCGAGGCAATGGCCGACATCGCTCCAGGTCGGCTGGCCGTCGCTTATGAGCCGGTCTGGGCCATCGGCACGGGTCGGGTTGCTGCTGTCGAAGACGTGATCGCCATGCATGCCGCCGTGCGCCAGCGCCTGATCGCCGCCTATGGCGACGCTGGCGCAGCTGTCCGGATTCTTTACGGCGGTTCGGTAAATGCTGACAACGCGGCGGCCCTGTTGGCGGCGGACGGCGTCGGCGGTGCCCTGGTGGGCGGCGCAAGCCTGACGGCGGAAAGCTTTCTGGCCATCGTCGCCGGAGCCGGAGCCAGCGTCGAGGACTGACCTTCGGCCTCAATTTACCCGCTCTTGCGCCTTTGCCGCCTCGCGCCTAGATGCGGGGCCTGTTCTCAGCACCGGATTTGTCCATGTCCTTGTTCCTGTTTCTTACCGTCGTGCAGGCGTTGATCGCTGCGCTCCTGGTTCTTGTCATCCTGATGCAAAAATCGGAAGGCGGCGGACTGGGCGTTGGCGGCAGTCCTTCGGGGCTGATGTCGGCACGCGGTGCTGCTGACTTTCTGACGCGGGCAACCGCGGTGCTGGCCACAATGTTTGTCATCATGTCGATTGTACTGGCGACCTTGGCCGTTGGTGCGACCGCTGGCCGCGAGATTGACACGTCGCTGCAACGGACGGTCGCTCCGGCTGCACCGATCGTTCCTGCTGATCCGCTGGCCGGGGTTAACCAACCTGTCGCACCCACAGCGCTGCCTGTTCCTGCGGCGGCTCCCGCAGCTGCTCCTGCTGCCCGCCGAGGTGATACCGAGCCTCGTCGCAAGGTCGCACCGGCTAATACCGCTACCCCGGTTGATCCGTTGGCTGGGGTCAAGTGGCCTGCCAGTTCGACTGCTGCTCCGGCCACTTCTCCGACCCCCAGGTAAGTTTTAGGCTATGTGGATCGGCCGCCCGCGCTGAGCGGGGCGGCGCTATTTGCGCGCACGATACAAACTGGCCAAGCGATGTCTGTGGATTGCCCCCGCAAGCGCTTGGCCTTTTCGTCCACTTTCGATTAAGGCCCGACTCCCATGGCGCGGTTCATTTTTATCACCGGCGGCGTGGTCTCCTCGCTGGGCAAGGGTCTGATGGCGGCAAGCCTTGCGGCGCTGCTGCAAGCGCGCGGCTATCGCGTGCGGATTCGCAAGTTCGATCCCTA
>JBDUBN010000425.1:0-2700 GCA_040004085.1 Novosphingobium sp. | reverse complement strand
CAGCCGGGATGCCCAGAACTTCGGCCAGCAAGCGCCGCGCACTGTGCGGGTTCTGAAGCGAGGATACGAGTTCGTACCGGCCCTCTGCCTGGTCGTACCGGCCGATCGAGGCGCGCGGTTCCATTGGGGCTGCATAAATGCGTGGTTGAACGGTGCGAATGTGGACAACATGCGCTGCCGCGCTGAAAGCATCATCGACCCGTGCGCAATCGCCATGAACGACATCAAAGCACAGGTTGTCAGTATGGTCGGCGTGAACAGGAAGGGCGCCCGGCGCGAGGGCCTGCTCCATAGTGGTAATCGCGGGGAGTGGGTCCCACTCCACGTCAATCAGGTCGGCGGCATCCTGCGCCAATGCGCGCGACGTAGCGATGACCATGACGACACATTCGCCGAGGCACAGGGAGGTATCCGCAACCATCGGCGGGAAAGGCGTGCGCCGCCAGTTCGCCCCGGCAATGCGCGCGGTCATGCTCTCGCAAGACAGGTCGCCCAAGCCGCTTTTGTGGTAGTCCGTCCCGGTCAATACAGCGACAACCCCCGGCGCTGACATGGCAAATTCGGTATTTATGGCAACAAGCCGGGCGTGCGCATGCGGAGCCCGCACGAAGACGGCATGCAGGCAGTCACCCGGGGTTAGGTCATCCGTGTAACAGCCCTGGCCCGAAACCATGCGCCGGTCCTCGATCCGGGTAACCGGAGCGCCGATCCCCGTTTGACCGGAATGCACATGGATGGAGGCCGTCATCGCATCGCTTCAATCAAAGAAGCTGGCGTCGGGAGCCATGCCCCACTGCGTCGTTTCATCGGCCGACCCGTTGAAATAGGATGGCACGAACTCGTCGTTGATGACGTCGGTGTCGGTAAAATGTTCGATCCGCTGGCCGAACGGGTCCAGCCAGTAATCATAGATCAGGCTGCCCAGCATGTGCCGCCCAACACCTGCATCCAGATTGTAGCCGAGCGTTTCGAGGTATTCATGTCCCGCCATGACCGTGTCGAGGTCGGCCACTTCAAAGCTGCTGTGATGGCAACCGAAGAACCGCGACTGATTGATCAAGATACAATGGTGATCCACCAGTTGCGCACCCTTCGCAAGTCGAAGGAAAGCGCCGAACACGACGGGCTCCGATCCTTCATCCGAGCCGAGGAAATCTGAAGGCGTGAGGTTGAAGTGATTGAGAAACCAAATGATTTCTGCCTTGCAGTCTGGCACTTGCAGCACGAAGTGTCCGAAGCGAAGGACACTGACCCGCCGCGCGCGCCCCCGCACCGAACGGTTGATCCGCAGCGGCGCGCCATGAAAGTTGAGCGGCGTTATCGGGTCGGTGGGAAGCGGATCAAGCCTGGCCACGCCGTAATCCAGCCAGATGGTATGGCCGTTTGGAGTTTTAAGTGTAACGCGCCAGCCACCGCCAGGCTCTCCGGTTTCAACGACCGGCCCCGCGCCCGGAATCGTTCGAGAGGCCAGATCAAGGTCAGCCTTTGAAGCAACGTCGAAGGCGGTCCCGATGAAGCGCGATTCGTCTGCTTTCACCGCGACATAGACGTGATGCCGTGCGGCTGCAGCGCGGAAATAGATGCGATCAGCTGTCCGCGCCGATACTTCGAGGCCAAAATCCGTCAGAAACCGTTCGGCCACCGCAAGGTCGGGAACCGCATAGGCGACATGGCCTACGTCTTCGAGCTGGATCATCACCCCTCCTTTCAGCTTGGCCACTATACCTTCAGTCCTTTTGAAATATCAAGTGATGTTTTATGAATATATCTAATTGCAGAGCGGGGGGGAATAGGGCAGGATACATGTGATTCACCATGCGTCCGGAGAGCAAGACCGATGGCACTCGCCAACCTGCAGGATTATCAGCAGCCGAGTGACTTGAAAGCGGCAATCGCCTTCAAGCAGCAGTGGGGTGACCGCGCCCTGATCGTCGCAGGCGGCACGTTCGTGCACGGTCTGGCCGCGCGCGGGCTATTGAACGACATTGAAGCGGTTCTCGATATCAGCCGTGTCGGGCTAGACCGGATTGAATTGCGCCGTGATGGTATCTCCATCGGCGCCACGGCCACATATGGCGCCCTTGCAGCACATCGCGTCGTGCGGGATGAAGGGCGTTTCGGTGCTCTTGCCGATGCCCTGTCCTATCCCCCGCCGCAAATTCTCAACGTCGCCACAGTCGGCGGGTGCCTTGCCTCGTCGTGTCCGTTGTTTGATTTACCCGTGGCTGCTGCCGCGTTGGGCGGCGTTATCGTGGCCACCAGCACGGCAGGGGAAACGCGCCATGACATCAGTGGCTTCTTTACCGGCCTTTTCGAATCTTCCCTCAGCGAAAATGAGGTGGTGACTTCGATCGAATTGTCAGTGGACCAGAATGTGGTCAGCGGGTTTTCCAAACTTGAGACGAATGCCAACGATCTCGCGCTCGTCAACGCAGCGGTCAGCCTGACCTTCAAGAAAGGCCTTTTCGACCGACGTGCCAAGTGCGTCGAAGCCAGGGCCTGGGTAGGCGGGGGAGTTGGCGAAACCATCTGCCATCTTCCCACGGTCGAGGCGAAGCTTGGCAGCGGTGCGGAACTCACCGAGGAATTTATTGCCGAAGCCGTCGCCGCCGCCGCCAAGGACGTGACGGCCGCGGGCGATCACCGGGCGTCTGCCCGCTATCGGCAGAAGATGCTCGAAGTTCAGCTGAAAATTGCCAT
>JBDUBN010000081.1:0-9050 GCA_040004085.1 Novosphingobium sp. | reverse complement strand
TGGGGCGCGGTGGTCCGGGTGAAATCGCTGGCGAGGCTGCGGATCGCGGCATAGCGGCTGGGATCCTGCGTCGCGCCCTCCAGATTACTCATGAAGAACGCGCTGCTGGTTTCCGCGCGGGCAATCCATTGGCGCAAAGGTTCGATAACCCGCGCCAGTTCATCGTCCGTCGGCGGATTGGCGACAAGATCGGCGGCAATTTCATCGGCGGCGGCGAAGAACTGCGGCACCGCCTTTGGCTCCAACTGGGCGAGTGCGGTAATCGAACCGCCATTGGCAAGGTCGAGCGGCCAGCTTGAAATCACTTGCGGCGCATAACTCGCCCCCAGCTTTTCACGCATCCGGTCAAGCAGCCGGTTCGAGAATATCTGGCTGAGGATTTCCAGCTGGCGGCTTTCATGTACGCCCGCCATGCCGCCGCCGGTCGGCCAGGTGACCACGGCAGCAGCCTGTCCGACATCGCCGCGGTGGGTCAGTACTACCGGCTCACCGCCGCCGGTCGGCACCGTAACGCTGGCGGGGGCGGTGCTTGCGGGCAGTGGCGGACGGGTCTTCAGCGCGCCAAAGCTGCGTTCCAGCGCGGCAATGGTCGCCGCGCGATCAACATCGCCGAACACCTGAACTTCGATCGGGCCACTTTCCAGGATCGGTGCCCAAACCGCCTTGAAGCCTTCGGGCGTGACCTTGTCGAGTTCCTCAGGCGTTGGCGTTTTATAACGCGGGTCACCGGCGTGGGCGATGTACTTCAGATCACGCTCAAGCATCCCTTGCGGTGATGTGGCATAGCTTTCGTACTGCAACTTCGCCGCCGCCGTGGTCCGCACCACTGGATTGGGATCCCAGCGCGGCATCGCGAACTTGGCGGCGAGGAGGTACAATTGATCGGACAGATCATCGCGCCGGGTATTGGCGGTGAAGGTGAACGTGGCCTCGTCGATGCCGAAATCAAAACCCATCTTGCGGCCAGTGGAGATGCGGTCCAGCTCCTCCTGACCCAATGGCCCCTCGCCCGAACTGACCAGCGCCGATTCCCCGACCGAGGCATAGACCGCGTTTGCGGCGTTGAATGCCCGGAAGCCTGCGCCAAAGCGGACCTTCACCGTCAAACGGCCCGGTTCGTCAGCACTCGGCCAGATCAGCGCCTTGACGCCGTTGGCAAATTCCAGTTGCTCCAGCCCGGACAGGCCGGTCGGCTGGGCACTGATGACTTTGCCGGGCTCGCCGATCGACGGCAATTCGGCGAAGGAGATCAGCTTGTTGGCCAGCCGCGCGTTGCCGCTGGCCTTAACCGGCTCGGAAAGCACGGCGCGCAGGGCGGCGGCATCGCCCTCACCCACGCGCGGCGTGATCAGCACGCCACGCGTTACCGTGCCGGTGAACAACTGGCGGGTGTGGCGCAGGATCACTTGCGGCGTGTAAAGTGGCAGGCTGCGCTTGAATATGCCGAACACCGCATCGGGCGCGGCGACGGTTTCGCGGATGTCGATGGCGGTGGCGAGATCGTCAGCCAGCTTGCCGCCGGGCAGCAGCGACCGTTGTTCGACGCTGCTGGCAAAGGCGACTTCCATTTCCGCCGCTTCCCGCGCGATTTCCTCACGCGAAGGCGGGGTCGTCAAGGCATCGGCGATCACCGCGCGGACATCGCGCACCGCTGCTTTCCAATCCGCCGTCAACGGGGTGATGGAGACGAACGTGCCGTCGTCGCTGCGGCTGACGTCCTGCTGGCTGACCTGCGCCAGCAAATAACTGCCGCCCGCCCGCGCCCGCGCTTCCAGCCGCCGGTTGATGATCTGCTGCGCCAGCGAATCGGCCATCAGCCCCTGGTTATAGACCACCGTATCGTTGACTTGCCGCCAAGGCCGCAGGATCGCCCACGACACCGCGCGCGGCAGGTCAGGCTCGACCAGGACTTGCGCTTCGCCAATCGGCGCGGCGGCCGTGACGGGCGTGCGAATAGCATCCTTCGGGGCGACCGGGTCGCCAAAGCTGGGAGTCGGGGTATGTGCGCCGGTGACCGGCCAGTCGCCAAAATACTTCGCCACCAGCGCGGCCTGCGTGGCGGGATCTTTATCGCCCGCCACGATCACCACGGTGTTTTCCGGGCGATACCAGCGCGCATGAAAGGCACGGACGCCTTCCTGCCGCGCGGCGGTCAAGCTCTGCTCGGTGCCAATAGGCGCGCGGACGGCCAGCGGCTGTCCGGCGTAGATGACCTGCCGCATCGCATCCTGCACCCGCTGCGAGGCGCCGCCGCGCTCACGTTTTTCGGCGAGCACGATGGGAAGTTCAGCGTGGATATTGGCATCGCTCAGCGTCGGCGCGATCATCATGCCGGAGAGCAGCTTGAATGATTCTTCGAGATTGGCCGGAGTGGCATCGGGCAAGTCGATTTTATATGTCGTCGCGGTCGGCGTGGTTTCGGCGTTAGTATCCGAACCGAACGTCGCGCCCAGCCTCTGCCATGTTGGGATCGCCTGCGCCTCGCCGAGATATTTCGATTGGCGGAACACCAGATGTTCGATCAGGTGGGCAAAGCCGCGCTCATCCTCGCGCTCATTCAGCGAACCGGCGTCTATCCGCACCCGGACGGATACTTGCCCCGGCGGCACCCCGTTCTTGCGCACCGCATAGCGCAAGCCGTTCGGCAACTCGCCAAAGATCCATTCCTTGTCCTGCGGCACATCACTGCCGCGATAGAGCCACGGGCCGGTATCCGGCTTCATTGGCGCATTCAGGGCGGCACCAAGCGGCGCGGGGGCTTGACCACGGGGCGCGGGGGCTTTGCGCGCAACGGATTTCGCCTCAAGCTGCGGCGCGGCAATCAGCGCCAGCAACGAAAGGCTGGAAAACAGCACACGGATGGTGCGAGGACGTTTGTTCACGGGAAGACTGGTGTTCATGGCGTAAGCTATAGATAGCGCCCGGATTAAGGGCTAGTGAATAGCGTGGTTTGGCGAGTTCGCCGCACCCCGCCACTTGACCCTGTCGACATCGCGCTTACATGCCCTTTCATGTACATCGAAACCGAAACCACGCCCAACCCGGCGACTCTGAAGTTCCTGCCCGGACAGCAAGTGATGCCCGTAGGCACACGCGAGTTCACCAACGAGGATGAGGCTGCTGCCTCACCGCTGGCCGACGCGCTGTTCAGCCTTGGCGACGTGACCGGCGTGTTTTTCGGTCGCGATTTCGTGTCGGTAACTGCCGGCCCCGGCGTCAACTGGAACGACCTGAAGCCGCAAGTCGTCGCCATGTTGCTCGACCATTTCGTCTCCGGCGCACCGCTGCTGACCGCGCCCGATGCCAGCGCGATCACCGTTGCTGCCGACGATGACGAGGATTTCGGCGAAGACCCCGCCGATGCCGACATCGTGTTGCAGATCAAGGAACTGATCGAAAGCCGTGTCCGTCCTGCCGTCGCCAATGACGGCGGCGACATCATCTATCGCGGTTTCCGCGAGGGCGTGGTCTATTTGCAGATGCAAGGTGCGTGTTCGGGCTGCCCATCGTCTTCGGCCACCTTGAAGCAGGGCATCGAAAGCCTGCTCAAGCACTATGTGCCAGAGGTCAGCGAAGTCCGCGCCGCCTGATCGTTTCACTTCCCAACATCTCGGAGATAGCATGTCGCAGCCACTTGACGACGTCGCGCTGGATCAATTGTTCCGCACTGCCCGCACTTATAACGGCTACGACGAGCGCCCGGTCAGCACCGAACAGTTGCACGCCATCTGGGATCTGATGAAATACGGCCCGACATCGGCCAACATGCTGCCGGCCCGGATCATCTGGTGCACCAGCGATGCTGCCAAAGCCAAGCTCGCCGATTGCTCAGGTGAGGGTAACAAGCAGAAAATACTGGATGCGCCCGTGTCTGTCATCATCGGCATGGACCTGGATTTCCATGAGCAGCTGCCATGGCTGTTCCCCCATGCCGACGCCAAGATCTGGTTTGATGGCAACGAGCCGCTGCGGGAAATTTCCGCGATGCGCAATTCCACCCTGCAGGGTGGCTATTTCATTATGTCCGCGCGCGCTTTGGGGCTGGATACCGGGCCTATGTCGGGCTTTGACAATGCCGCCGTTGATGCCGCATTCTTCGCCGACACTCCGCGCGTGAAGTCCAATTTCATCTCGACCGTTGGCTACGGCGATCCGGCGACGATCTTCGATCGCTCACCGCGCCCGCCGTTCGAGACGTTCAACACCATTCTCTGATCGGCCAGCGTCTTGGCCTCCCAAACTCTGGTAATCGACTGCGCGACCGAGGCTTGCTCGGTCGCGCTGTTCGATTCGGGCATGCCCATCGCCGGAGAATTGCGCATGTTGGGCCGCGGCCATGCCGAGGCGCTGGTGCCAATGATCGCTGCGCTGCCCGATAAAGGCCGCGCGGACCGGATTGCCGTCGCGATCGGGCCGGGCAGCTTCACCGGCGTGCGCGTTGGACTGGCGGCAGCCCGGGCGCTGGCGTTCGCCTGGGGCGCGGAGCTGGTCGGCTATCCGACGCTGGCGCTGGTCGCCGCGCAGGCACAGGCCGAGCATCCGGGCGTGCCGGTCGCGGCGGTGATGACCGGCGGACATGGCGAATGGTTCGTCCAGCAATTCGACGCTGGCGGTGCGCCGCTGTCTCCCCTTGCCTCACTTACGCCTGCTCAGGCAGCGGAGCAGATTGCCTGCCGTGTCATAGCCGGAACGCAGGCGGAGGCGCTGGTCGCCCTGCGCGGCAACGGCGAGGCAATGACGCTGTGGCCCGACGCCCGCGCCTTCGGCCTGCTGGACGCCAACGCTTTGACCAGCCACGTGACCCCGCTTTATGGCCGCGCGCCCGATGCCCGCCTGCCGGGAGGTTTGCTGCCGGCGACCGCGACGTGACGCCGCCGGTCGATCACGTTGATCAGATCATGGCCCTCATGGCCGTGTCATTCGATCCCGAATTCAACGAGGCGTGGACGCGCCGTCAGGTCGATGATGCGCTGGCAATCGGCAATTGCCATTACTTGCTGGCCAATGCGCACGGTGAAGAGCCCGGCCCCGACGATCAGATCGCGGGCTTTTCACTGTCGCGGTTCAGTTATGATGAGGAGGAGCTGTTGCTGATTGCAGTATCGCCGCAGTTCAGGCGTCGCGGAATTGGCGATCGGTTACTTGGCCGCCTTGCCGCAGAAGCCCGGATGCGCGGCGCGCAGCGTCTGCTGCTCGAAATGCGGCGCGGCAATCCGGCGGAAATTTTATATCGCAGCTTTGGCTTTTCGCCAATCGGCCTGCGCCCGTTGTATTACCGGACGCAGACCGGCGCATGTATCGATGCTATCACATTCGCTAGTGATCTCGATTAGTGCGCTGCCGAGGAGGCGCTTAATACTACAAGCAGGTCGTTCAATATTTCATTAGAAGACAATTTTCGCCTTGTTTCAGCTGTTGATTGGGTCCATTACCGAATCACCCTCAAGAATCAATTCTCGGGAGTAAACCGTCCATAAAATAGAGGCGGTCGCAGGACGTAAGGATTTTACCATGGATACCCCACAGACTGACATCAGCGAAATGCTGATCACTTTGACGTCGGACATTGTCGCTGCACATGTCAGCAACAACAGCGTTTCGATTGACGACGTTCCCACCTTTATTGGCAAGATTTACAATGCTCTCGCCGCAGTTGGCCAACCGGTTGCCGTACCTGAAAAGGCTCTGGAGCCGGCGGTTTCCATTCGCTCGTCAATCAAACCAGACCACATTGTCTGTCTTGAAGATGGCAAGAAGCTGAAAATGCTGAAGCGCCATCTGATGACTCACTATAACCTGACGCCGGATCAGTATCGTGCGCGTTGGGGTCTGGCGGCTGATTATCCGATGGTCGCCCCCAACTATGCGGAAAAGCGCCGCGAACTGGCGAAAAAGATTGGTCTGGGCCGCAAGCCGGGCACCAAGATGCCGCCAAAGGCTGCCGCACCCGCCAAGGTTCCGGCCAAGCGTGGACGTCCGCCTAAAGCAAAGTAAAAGTAATCAAAGTAAAACTTTACGATGGTGTGCGGATTGCGCGCATCATCCGCTGTTGCAGAAAAACCTTGCTGGGGTAATATCCAGCAAGGTTTTTTTCGGTCTGGAATCCACGTGCACCAACCTATCGACATTGAAGCACTTTGTGCGCAACGCGGGTTGCGGATAACCGACCAGCGGCGGGTGATCGCCCGCGTACTGTCGGATAGCACCGATCATCCCGACGTCGACAAACTGCATGCGCGCGCGGCAGCGATCGACCCCGGCATTTCCATCGCCACGGTTTACCGCACGGTACGATTGTTCGAAGAAGCGGGTATCCTTGATCGCCACGATTTCGGCGATGGCCGCTCGCGTTATGAAGCATCGCCCGAAGCACATCACGATCACATGATCGACGTGGAATCGGGCATTGTCATCGAATTCGTCGATCCCGAACTCGAAGCCCTGCAGCGTCAGGTTGCCGAGCGCCTGGGTTATCGGCTGGTCGATCACCGCATGGAACTTTTCGGCGTAAAGCTTGATCGCAAGGAACCGCGCGAGGGCTAGGCATGGCCATTGCCGCAGCACCTTTACCTGCTCCCGGCCCGGCCCAGCGAATTTCGGTGATCGGGCAGTTGCGCGTGATAGTCCGGCTGGCCGCTATGGCGGCGCTGCTGGCGGCCTGTATTCCGCTTTATTACCTGTGCCGCCTCACCAGCCTGCATAACCCCTTCCCACGCCTGTTTCTGGCCGGAGTCTGCTGGCTCGCCGGGGTGGAGTTGCAAATGACGGGCGAACGTGCCCCAGGTGGCGCACTATTGATCGCCAACCATGTCAGCTGGATCGACATTCCTGCCATCGCCGCCGCCAGTGGCTCAGCCTTTGTCGGCCATGACGGGCTGGCCAGCATCACACTGCTGCGCCACTTGTGCGCGATGAATGATACCGTGTTCATCGCCCGGCACGACCGAACAAGCGTCTCCGAACAGATCGAGCAAGTCCGCGCCGCCATCCGCGACACTGGCGCGCTGACGATCTTTCCCGAAGGCACAACCAGCGACGGTACCGGCCTGCTGCCATTCAAATCATCGCTGCTGTCCGCCGCGCTGCCTTTGCCGGACGGTGTGGCGGTCGTCCCGGTGCTGCTCGATTACGGCGCGGAGGCGGCCGATCTGGCGTGGGTGGGCGACGAACCCGGTCTCACCAACTTCCGCCGCATTCTGGCACGGGCAAGGCCGGTCAGGCTGACGGTTCACTTCCTGCCGCCGCTGTCGGGTAAGGCGCTGGCTGACCGCAAGACCATGGCCGCCGCAGCCCGCGCTGCTATTGCCGGGGCGATGGGCGGCATGGATGGAAGATAGCGTCGACCACAACAGACACGTCCTTCGCGCGGATTGGTCATATCTACTGCCCCTATTGGCGTTTGCAGCCGTACTCAGGGTCGCTCTTTCGATACTCTATCCCAATGTGATTACGCCCGACGAACTTCTCCAATACAAAGAGCAGGCTTACCGCATTGTCACTGGTCAGGGTGTCATTCCCTGGGAATTTCACGTCGGCGCAAGGACTTGGCTGTTGCCAGTGCTGCTGGTGCCCATCGTCTATCTGACCAGATTGTTTTCAACCGCCCCGGCGGATCTCTCAATCGCGATCGCGGTGGTCAGCAGCCTGATCTCATTGCTGATCATCCCAGCGGGCTACAAGATCGCGCACGATGTCTCGGGGAAACCGGCCGCCCGGATCACCGCATGGATTCTGGCGATCTGGGGCGAATCGGTATTTTTCTCTAGCCACTTTACCGCCGACACGCTCGTCGCGGTGCCGCTGATCTGGGCCATCGCAATCGCGCGCAATTCTGGCGAGAGTTATGCATCCGCCGTCAGATTCGGCGCACTGCTTGGCCTGACGGCAATGATCCGCATGCAATTGGCGCCGATTTTGGCCATCATCGCGTTTTTATCGTTGGATATTCAGGTTTACCGCAAGCAACTGGTCGGCATGATTGCGGGAGCGTTGCCCGTACTGGCGCTGTTCGGCCTGATCGACTGGATGACCTGGGGCTGGCCGTTCTTCTCATACTGGCTCAACTTTTACGCCAACAGCAAGGGTGTTGCATCGTTCTTTGGCGAAAGTCCGTTCGGGTTCTATCTTCAGCAAGCGCGGATGAACTGGTCAATCATGACCCCAGTTGTGGCCCTAACCGCAGTGGCCGGATCAATCCGGGCGCCAAAGCTGGCACTGTACACTATTGTTGTTGTTCTGGTTTTCTCAGCCGTCGCGCACAAGGAATACCGCTTCATCTACCCGGTCCTGCCGATTTTATTGACCTTGTGCGGGATTGGCACGGCGCAGTTGGTCAAATTCGGCAGCTCCCGACTGCAGTCGAGCGGAAACCTGGCCGCTGCTCCGGCATTGGTCGTGGCGCTGCTCTGGGGCGCTGGTTCGGCATGGTCGATCACGCGATTTGGCATGGACCAGAACCTTCATCGTTATTCCAATCTATTGATCGCAGTTGAATCAATCAATGCCGACCCGCGCGCTTGTGGCGTGGTGCTGATGGACAACACATGGGGCGTCGGGCGTTCCGGCTTGCGCGACGACATTGGAATGTTCAGTCGGCTGGACGCGCTGGGCGGGCCGACGCGCGGCAAGGCTGCGGCACTGCCTTACAATCGTATCCTCGCGATGCAGTCAGACCTGCGCTTCATGCAGGGCAGCGGCTTTCGGCAATCGGCCAGATTCGATTTGGCCGATGCCGGGACGGTGTTCATTTACGCGCGGAACACTCCATGTAGCTCTGGCGGAGAGCAATTTCTGGATCAGCGATGGATCGATCCGAAACTGGATAAGCTCTTAGCCCATCTGAAAATCGCGTTTCGCTGGTAAGGTGCCAGAGCCCCTTCGCTTGGCCCCTTCACGCGGGCCGCGAAATCCCCTATCCGCCGCCGCCATGCACACTTCTCCTCCGCCAAAGACTTACCGGGTCAAAAGCTTCGGCTGCCAGATGAACGTCTACGATGGCGAGCGGATGGCCGAATTGCTTGACGCGCAAGGGATCGCGCCGGCAGCAGAGG
>JBDUBN010000424.1:0-2705 GCA_040004085.1 Novosphingobium sp. | reverse complement strand
CAAAAAGGGCGACGGTTGCCCGTCGCCCTTTTCGGTGCACCCTCTCCAGAAAGGCACTCAAACCGTCCGCATCTATTGTTCGTGCGGTTCGGCTGTTTAAACTCTCAGACCTTAATCGCCGTCTGTCCCGGCCACGGCAACCAGCGCGCGATTGGCGGCTGGAGCAGTGTGGTGGAAATCGGCCTGCATGTAGGGAATGGGGTTAACTGCGTTCCCGGCGATGCGCACTTCATAGTGGAGGTGCGGGCCGGTCGAGCGGCCCGTGGTGCCGATGAAGCCGATCACGTCGCCTTTGTGGACCATCTGTCCGGCGGCAACGTTCAGGCGTGACATGTGGCCATAACGGGTTTCGATGTCGCCGCCATGTTCAAGAGCAACGTAAAGACCATAGCTGCTGAACCAGTCAGCGCGGCTGACGACACCGTCTGCGGTGGCGTGAACCGGGGTGCCGATCGGACCGGCAAGGTCAACGCCCTTGTGCTGGTGGCGGCCACCAAGCACCGGATGCCAGCGCATGCCGAAATCGCTGGTCAGCGCCACGCCTTCAACCGGCATCCGCGCCGGGATCGAAACGGTGGCGGGGACGGCAAAAGCGGGGTGAGCGAAGTTGGGCAGGCCAGTCAGGCCAGGAACCACTGCTGCGGTGCGGGTAGGCGATGACGCTGCGGCGAGCGAGTAGCCCTTGTCGAGCGACTGCCAGCCATTGAACAACTGGCGGAATTCTTCGTCACCATTGCCCATTGCGGTCTGCTGCTTGGCGGCCTGTGCGGCGCGCAGCGGAGCGATGATATCGGCATTGGCGCTGGAGTTGGCGAGAGCGGGATTGGATCCGACCAGCGCAATCGCGGCAGTCGCGATGGTTGCAAGCGTACGGAACTGGGTAAAAACGGCAGAAAAGATCACTCTATAACCTTGTTTCCCGATCCACCCATTATTCGGGCGTGATCGTGCAGACCCCGTATTTTTAAAAATGCGATCCGATCAGGGCGACCGGTCCGCATGGCTATTTTCAAGTGACTGGAACCCCCGGCCATCTCGTGAGTTGTGGCTACTTACCCGTCTGGGCAAAGGCAAGGTCGCTGTAGAGCATCAGCGGTAAACCGGCAGCGGCGCGCGCTGAGTCGTTGAACGGCGGCTTAACAGCACCCCGAAAGTAGCGATTTACCAGTGTTTTCCACAGGGGGATCATCGCTTCGCCACGTGATTCTGCCAGCGCGGTGAAATGAATTGCGCCGAATCGCACGTGCCGGATTTCGTCGTCAAGGATTCGTTCGAGGATCTTGCCGCCCGTTTTGTCGCCACTGCCGCGCACCCGTGCGAGCATCGAGGGTGTCACGTCCAGTCCGCGCGCCTCGAGCACCATTGGTACAACTGCAAGCCGCGCCGCAACATCGTGGCGCGTAGCGTGCGCGGCTTCCCACAGTCCGTCGTGGGCGGGCAGCGCGCCGTAATGGCTGCCCATGCGGCGCAAATGGCGGTCGATCAGCGCGAAATGCAGTGCCTCGTCTGCGGCGGTGGCGAGGAAATCGCTAAGGAACTGCCGGTTCATTTGCGCGCCAAATCGGCCCGCCATGTCGAGCGCCAAGTCTATCGCCACGAATTCGATGTGCGCAATCGAATGCCACAGCGCGATCCGCGACCGGTCCGATTGCCCGCGCCCGCGCTTTGGCATGTGGGTGGCTGACAGTAGCTCGGGCTGGTCAGGACGGGCCGGGCGATCCGGCATTGCCACGTCAAAACGGAAGTCCAGCCTCCCCAGCCGCCAGTCGCGGGCCACCTTGCGGGCGGCCATCAGCTTGGTCCGGGGGTCGGCGGTGAGCAGCGCGGCGCGGATGGCCGAGGCAACGCTCGGCAGAGGGTTGATCACAATGCCCGCGCGGCTTCCAGCACTTCGGCGGCGTGGCCTTTCACCTTGACCTTGCTCCACACGCGGGCGATTTTGCCGGTGCTATCAAGTAGATATGTTGTGCGGACCATGCCCATGTAAGTGCGGCCGTAATTGACCTTTTCGGCCCAGACCCCCAGCGCATCGGACAGGCCGCCGTCCACCGCATCGCTGGCGAGCGGGGCGGACAGCGAATATTTGGCGATGAACTTGGCGTGGCGCGAGGGAGTGTCCTTGCTGACCCCAAGCAGTGCGGTGCCTGCCGCCGCGAAGTCTGCAGCCAGCGCGGAGAAGTCCTGATTTTCGGTGGTGCAGCCGGGGGTGTCGTCCTTGGGATAGAAGAACAGCACCAGCTTTTGCCCGGCAAAGTCGGACACCTTCACGGTGCCGCCCTCAGGTGAGGTCAGGGCGAGGTCAGGCAGTTTGTCGCCGACGCCGGGGGATGTGGTCATGGCTGGTCAATCTCCAGAGTTTCGCCAAACGTTTCCGCCCAGACTGCCGCGACAGAAGTGCGGGCCTCGGCGAATCCGGCGAGCAGGCAGTCCCAATCGTCGTAACCGCAAGCCAAGGCAAGCGCCGCGCGAGGACCCGGCGGCGGAATGGCGGTGTCCGGTGCCAGTAGCCGCGCGGCGACAAGCAGCCGGGTCAGCCGATCATGCGCGTCGACCATCGCGGCGGGCAGCAGTCCCGCCTCGCTTAAAGCCGCCAGAGCATCGGGTAAGGATGGCGTCAGACCCACGCCATCGTGCAGTTGCAGGAAGTGGACGATGAACTCCAGATCGACCAGTCCGCCGCGCAGCAGCTTGGCATCGAGCGGACC
>JBDUBN010000080.1:0-9071 GCA_040004085.1 Novosphingobium sp. | reverse complement strand
CCTATACGATCTTCTACATGGGCGTGAACGTCGGCGCGGCGCTGGGCACGATCCTGGTCGGCTATCTGGGCGAGACGATTGGCTGGTCATACGGCTTTGGTCTGGCGGGTATTGGCATGGTCATCGGATTGGTGATCTTCGTCGTCGGCAAGCCCGCGCTGCAGGGACAGGGCGAGCCGCCGATGCCGCTGCTGCGCAAGCGGGAGACCATGTTCTATGCCATCGGCGTGGGCGCGGTGGCGGTGATCTGGCTGCTGATCCAGTTTCAGGGCGCGATCCAGAACCTGTTGATTATCAGTGGCGTGGCGATGCTGGGCTACACGCTGTACGAGGCGTTCAAGCTGCCCAAGGAGCCGCGCGAGCGGATTTTTGCCATCCTGTTCCTTGTTGCGCTAAACCCAATTTTCTGGGGCTTGTTCGAGCAGGCGGGCGGCTCGCTCAACCTGTTTACTGACAAGTACGTTGATCGCGGCGGGGTGCCGACCAGTCTGTTCCAGTCGATCAATCCGATTTACATCATCGCGCTGGCGCCGCTGTTTGCCGGGCTGTGGCAGTGGCTGGGCAAGCGCGGGCTGGAACCGTCGGCCCCGGCCAAGTTCGGCCTGGCGCTGGTGCAGGTCGGGCTGGGCTTTCTGGTGTTTGTCTGGGGCGCGCAATCAGTGGGCGTTGCCAATGCGACGCCGGTGCTGTTCGTATTCCTGATCTATCTCCTGCACACCACCGGCGAGCTATGCCTGTCGCCGGTTGGCCTGTCCGCCATGGCCCGTCTGGCCCCCGCGCACCTTGCCAGCTTCATCATGGGCGCGTGGTTCTATCTGACGGCGGTGGGCCAGTTCGTGGCCGGCAAGATCGGCGAGGCCACCGGCGGCGAAAGCGGCGAGATGAACAAGGAACTGACGCTGGCGATCTATAGCAAGATCGGCTGGATCACGATTGGCATTGCGGCGGTGGTGCTGCTGCTGTCGCGGTACGTGAAACGCTGGATGCATCTGGATACGCTGGAGGACCGGGCGGGGTGAGGAGAGAAACTAGTTGTCTATGATCCAGCGAACACCCGACACAAAGTAGGATTTTACCGGTTGGCCGTTGCTGTCCAGCGCGGGTGTGAACTTGCCTCGCTTCGTCACCAGCTTGCAACTGAGGTCTGCAAATTCGTCAGGGTTAGTCCTCTGCTGGATATGGCATCCACTTATCGCACCGGTTTCATCGACATCGAGGCGGAATTGAACAATCCCTTGCCCACCTTGAGACAACATTCCGGCAGGATAATCGCTACTACGCAGCCAACTACCGGGGCTTCCAAATGGTATAGCCTTACGGCTCAACCGTGCTTGCACAAGCGGATCAAGGCCCCAATGCTTGACCAGATCATCCATACAGGCCCGCATCGCTCGCATCGGTGCGGCCATTGATCCGGTTTCAAGGCGCAAAGGTTTACGTCCCAAAATCGCGACAGTGAGATATGTTGCGGCGATTTCGTCTTGCGCGGTGATTGGCGGCAAGGTCACCGTGACATCCTTTGGCCGAGGGCGGTCCAGCAAATCCACCGGGCCGAGCATGATCATCGGCAATTTGCCACGGTTACCACTCATCGCCGTATGCTCTTGACCGCCTTTGACGGGGCCAAAGTCGGTCCTGACCGGCGAACTTGTCGAACCGACGTTAAACCGCCTTCCCAAACCCTCGAAATACAGGGCATCCCCGGGTTCGTATCGAGTAAACATAACAAATGTCGGATCATCGGATTGACCGAACGCCGCAGTTAGATGGCAACTGTCAACGTCATAGTCGGCGACCCACTTGCCTGTCCGCTCCAACGAAACAGGCTCAGATTTACCAAACGCGGGCGGCGAAAACAAAAATGCCCCGGCGACCAGCACCGGGGCAAAATTGATCAATGACTTCAGAATGTTCATATCACAAAGGCTAATTGGCCCAAGTGATATGCGCAAGTCCGCTCAAAGCTTGCTGGTCAATTCCGGCACCAGAGTGAACAGATCGCCCACGAGTCCGATATCCGCGACCTGAAAGATCGGCGCGTCCTCGTCCTTGTTGATGGCGATGATGGTCTTGCTGTCCTTCATGCCTGCCAGATGCTGGATCGCGCCGGAGATGCCAACTGCGATGTAGACTTCGGGAGCGACGATCTTGCCGGTCTGGCCGACTTGATAGTCATTCGGCACATAGCCTGCGTCGACCGCAGCGCGTGAAGCGCCGACGGCGGCACCCAGCTTGTCGGCCAGTGGGAAGATAACCTGCTCAAACGTTGCCGAGTCCTTCAGTGCCCGGCCGCCGGAGACGATGATCTTGGCGCTGGTCAATTCAGGACGTTCCAGCTTGGCGATTTCCGCGCCGGAGAACGAGGAAATTCCCGCATCGCCTGCACCGGACACGGCTTCGACGCTGGCCGAACCGCCGGTGGGCTCCGCCTTGGCAAAGGCGGTGCCGCGCACAGTGATGACCTTCTTGGCGTCAACCGACTGCACGGTGGCAATCGCGTTGCCCGCGTAGATCGGCCGGGTGAAAGTATCGGCGCTAATTACTGAGAGGATGTCGCTGAGCTGCATGACATCGAGCAGCGCGGCAACGCGCGGGGCGATGTTCTTGCCGTGCGCAGTGGCCGGAGCCAGCAGCGCGTCGTAACCCGCCATCAGGCCAGCTACTAGCGGCGCGACGTTTTCGGCCAGTTGGTTGGCATAGGCCGCATCGTCGGCCAGCAAGACTTTGCTGACACCGGCGATCTTTGCAGCCGCGTCAGCGACGCCAGCCGCGCCCGAACCGGCGACGAGGACATGGACTTCACCCAACTGGGTAGCGGCGGTAACCACGGCCAGCGTGGCATCCTTCAACGACGCATTGTCGTGTTCGGCATAGACGAGGACGCTCATTCGGCGACTCCCATTTCCTTGAGCTTGGCAACCAGCGCATCGACATCGGCAACCTTGATGCCGGCAACGCGCACGGGCGGTTCGGTAACCTTCAGCGTTTTCAGGCGCGGAGTGGTATCGACGCCGTAATCAGCCGGGGTCTTGTTGGCCATCGGCTTCGACTTGGCCTTCATGATGTTCGGCAGCGAGGCATAGCGCGGTTCGTTCAGCCGCAGATCAGTGGTGACGATCGCGGGCAGCGTCAGCTTGACCGTTTCCAGACCGCCGTCGACTTCGCGCTTTACCGTGACGCTGTCGCCATCGACGGTCACTTCGCTGGCGAAGGTGCCTTGCGGGCGGCCCATCAGCGCCGCAAGCATCTGGCCGGTCTGGTTCGAATCGTCATCAATCGCCTGCTTACCAAGAATGACGAGGCCGGGGGCTTCTTCATCGGCAATGGCTTTGAGGATCTTGGCGACGGCCAGCGGCTCAACCTCATCGTCGGTCATCACCAGAATCGCCCGGTCCGCGCCCATGGCGAGCGCGGTGCGCAGCGTTTCCTGTGCCTTTTGCGGGCCGACGGAAACCGCGATAACCTCGGTCGCCACGCCCTTTTCACGCAGACGTAGCGCCTCTTCGACGGCGATTTCGTCGAACGGGTTCATGCTCATCTTGACGTTGGCCAGATCAACACCAGTTCCATCGGACTTGACCCGTGGCTTCACATTATAGTCAATCACCCGCTTAACGGGGACGATGATCTTCATTGTAAAAAGACCTCTCTCAGCTGACGACGGCGATTTAGCCGACCGATTAAACTCACTGCGATTCGCCATTGCCGCACTTGCGAACAAGGTCAAGCCCTCGCGAACCTGTACTGTGGTTGTGATAGTGACGCAGATGGCTGCTTGCCCACGATCCATACAGCAAAACGGCGAGGACCAAAGCCCCCGCCGCCGCTATTTCATCGGTCCGAAAACCGCAGGCACTTGGCCTCAGCCAAGCTTTTTCACTTCCGCCACGATCTTCTTGGCAGCATCGCCAAGGTCGTCAGCCGAAACAATGGCCAGACCTGAACTGTTCAGGATCGCCTTGCCCTGTTCAACATTGGTGCCTTCCAGACGGACCACCAGCGGCACCGACAAGTTCACTTCCTTGGCCGCAGCGACGATGCCGTCGGCGATGATGTCGCACTTCATGATGCCGCCGAAGATGTTGACCAGAATGCCCTTCACCGCCGGATCGGACAGGATGATCTTGAACGCCGAGGTCACTTTTTCCTTGGTCGCGCCGCCGCCCACGTCGAGGAAGTTGGCGGGGAACATGCCGTTCAGCTTGATGATGTCCATGGTTGCCATCGCGAGTCCGGCGCCGTTGACCATGCAGCCGATGTCGCCATCGAGCTTGATATAGGCGAGGTCATACTTGCTGGCTTCGACTTCGGCGGGATCTTCCTCAGTCTCATCGCGCAAGGCCATGACTTCAGGATGGCGATAGAGCGCGTTGGGATCGAAGCTCATCTTGGTGTCGAGCACCAAGAGGTTGCCGTCTTTCGTTTCAACCAGCGGATTGATTTCCAGCATCGCGCAATCGAGCGCGACGAAGGCATCATAAAGCTGCTTGGAAACAACCTGCGCCTGCTTGTTGAGATCGCCCTTGAGCTTGAGCGCGAAGGCCACCGCACGGCCGTGGTGCGGCATGAAGCCCTGCGCCGGATCGACGGTGATGGTGGTGATCTTTTCGGGCGTGTTGTGCGCCACGTCTTCGATGTCCATGCCGCCTTCGGTCGAGACGATCAGGGCGATCCGGCCCGATGCGCGGTCAACCACCATCGACAGGTAGTATTCGCTGGCAATATCAACGCCGTCGGTCACGTACAGACGGTTGACCTGCTTGCCCGCGTCGCCGGTCTGGATGGTGACCAGCGTGTTGCCGAGCATTTCCTTGGCGAACAGTTCGACTTCGTCGAGCGTCTTGGCCAGCCGCACGCCGCCCTTGGCATCGGCGGGCAGTTCCTTGAACTTGCCCTTGCCGCGGCCACCGGCGTGGATCTGCGCCTTGACCACATAGAGCGGTCCGGGCAGCTGCTTGGCGGCGGCGACTGCTTCTTCCACGGTCAGCGCAGCGATGCCCGCGGGGATGCCGACGCCGTACTTTGCCAGCAGTTCCTTGGCCTGATATTCATGGACGTTCATGGGGAGAATTCCGCTAATGTGGGCCGCAAGGCCGGTTTATACTCGTGTTCCCCGGTTGGGGGACTGAATGTTGCGGCGCCGCATAAGCATATCGCGCCGCCCTTGAAAAGGGCAGAAAGGCGGCGCAAGGGTAGAAATGTTCTCATAGTTTGCGAACCGTTCGCAACAGATTGGATTTGTGGCGGCAGATGATTGATCGCGAACGACTGGAAGCGATTGTCCGTGAGGCCGGGCGGATGGCGCATCAGGTCTGGCCCGGCCACAGGGGCGGCGCGGCCAGCACGTTGGAAGTGTGGGACAAGTCGCCCAACAACCCGGTCAGCGCTGCCGACATTGCCGTCGATGATTTCCTGCGCCGCGAACTGGGCGCGCTGTTGCCGGCGGCGGGCTGGCTATCAGAGGAAACCGCCGATGCGCCGGAGCGCTTGGCGGGCGGACTGATCTGGCTGGTCGATCCGATTGACGGCACGCGCGATTTTATCGGCGGGCGCAGCGGCTGGGCGGTCTCGGTCGCGCTGATCTGTGCTGGCAGGCCATTGCTGGGCATGCTCGACGCGCCAGCTCGCGGCGAGTTTTGGCATGCCGAGGCGGGGCAAGGCAGTTGGCGCAACGGCCAGCGCCTGATTGCCAGCCAGCGCAGTGCCCTACCCGGAGCGCGGGTTCCTGCGGACGGGCTGGCCGCCATCGATTCCGATCTGGTGCTGGTCGACAAGCCCAATTCCATCGCCTTGCGCATTGCCATGGTCGCGGCGGACGAGGCGGACTTGCTGGCAACGCTGCGCTGGGGCTGGGAATGGGACATCGGCGCCGCCGCCCTGATCGCGCGCGAAGCCGGAGCGGCGGTGACCGATGCCTTTGGCGGCCCGCTCAATTACAACAAGGCCGACCCGCGCGCGTTCGGAGTGCTGGTCACCTCGCCAGCCATTCACCCGACGGCAGTAGACCGACTGGCCGAGCGGGCCAGCCGGTTGTCTGTGTAATGAGATTTACTGCCCGTTACGTGCCCGGGCAACGTCTTCCTGCGTAATGGGCACGATCTTGATCTCTACCCGGCGGTTCTTCGCGCGGCCAAAGTCGGTGGTGTTATCGGCCACTGGCATCGTCTCGCCAAAGCCCTGGCTGCGGATACGCGCAGCCGGCACCCCTTGCGACATCAGGTAGTTCGCCACGGTGCGGGCGCGATTTTCGGACAGGGTCTGGTTGTACGCCTCCGACCCGGTCGAGTCGGTATGGCCGTACACATCGATCAGGCTGTTGGGATACTGCTTCAGGCTTTCCGCCACCCTCGCCAACGTTTCGCGGAACTGCGGCTTCATGGTATAGCTGCCGACATCGAAGGTCACGCCTTCGGGCAGGTTGACCATGATCGCCGAACCATTGTCGGTCGGTGTCACGTCCACGCCCGAACCGGCGGTCTGTTCCTTCAACTCGCGGATCTGCTTGTCCATCTGATAGCCGACCACGCCGCCCGCCACGCCGCCAATCCCTGCGCCGACGATGCGCCCGGTGCTGCCGCCGATCAGTCCGCCCAGCAACATGCCGCCCAATGCGCCGCCGACGCCGCCGATAGCGGTGCGTGACACTTTGCGCTCGCCGGTATTGGGATCAGTGACGCAGGCCGACAGGCTCACCAAAGCCAGTGCGGACGTTCCGGCGACAAGTGCGCGATGTAATTTCATGAGCGATACCCCTATGGCAAAACGAAAATGCTGGCCCAAGGGTGAACGCTTGCACATGATCGCGCGATGAACGGAGCTAGCAGGAGGCTGTAAGGAACGGTCGACTTTGTCGCCGATGCTGCTAATAATGCTTCGGTGACGCCCTTTCCTTGGTCCGATGTCCTGATAATTGCGGGACTCATATTGCTTAACGGCCTGTTCGCAATGTCCGAGCTGGCGATCGTCTCTGCACGTTCTGCGCGGCTGCGGGTGGCGGCGGAGCGCGGCAGCCGGGGCGCGACGGCGGCGCTGCTGCTGGCCTCGAATCCCGGCAAGTTCCTGTCTACCGTGCAGACCGGCATCACCCTGATCGGCATCATCGCCGGTGCCTATTCGGGCGCAAGTCTGGGCGGCCCGGTTGCTGAGCGGCTCATGGCACTGGGCTTTCCGCCGCGCGCTGCGGACGAAACCGGCTTTGCGCTGGTGATCGCGCTGACGACTTACCTCAGTCTGGTAGTCGGCGAACTGGTGCCCAAGCAATTGGCGCTGCGCCATGCCGAGCTCATCGCCATCGCCGCCGCCTGGCCGATGGCGCTGATCGCCAAGGCGACTGCACCGCTGGTGTGGCTGCTTGATCGCTCGTCCAGCCTGTTACTGCGCCTGATGGGCGTGTCAAAGGCGGGCGAAAATCAGGTGACCGCCGAAGAACTGCACATGATTTTTGCCGAGGCCACCCGCTCCGGCGTGCTTGAGGAGGAAGAGCGCGCGATCATGAGCGGGATCATGCGGCTCGCCGACCGACCCGTGCGAGAACTGATGACTCCGCGCACCGAAATCGACACGATAGACCGGCGCGCGACCGAGGCCGACATCCGCGCCCGCATCAAGGATTCGCCGCACTCCCTGCTGCCGGTGGTCGATGGCTCGCCCGACAACATCGTCGGCGTGGTCAAGGTCAAGGATGTGCTGGCACTGCTGCTGGCTGGCAAACGCGTGCAGATCGGCCGGGTGATGAAGCGCGCCGAAATCATTCCCGACCAGCTGGATGCCATGGACGCGCTGCGCATTCTGCAACAGTCGGACGTGGCCATGGCGATGGTGCATGACGAATACGGCCACCTTGAAGGGGTGGTCACTCCGGCTGACCTGCTGTCGGCCATCGTCGGCAACTTCGCCAGCCATCTGGACGACGGCGACCAGCCGATGGTGGTGGAACGCGACGACGGATCGCTGCTGGTAGCAGGCGCGCTACCGGCGGATGCGCTGGCTGACCGGTTCGCGCTCGATCTGCCCGAAGACCGCGATTACGCGACGGCGGCGGGCTATGTGCTGTCCGTGGTCAAGCGTCTGCCGATTGAGGGTGAGCACTTCACGCAACAGGGCTGGCGGTTCGAGGTCGTCGATATGGACGGGCGGCGGATCGACAAGCTCTTGGTCAGTCCCTCGGGCGAACATGCAGAGGCGGCAGACTGAAACGTAGTCGCCAGTCGCGGCGGCCGTCGGCAGAAGCGGCGCCCATGTCATGCAGTTCCGTCTCCAGCATCCGCGCGCGGTCTTCGGCGCGATCATGCGTGGGTTCCTGCACCAGCGCCAGCAAGCCTTTCGGGCCGTAGCGGCGCATGAAAGCCGGGGCGGCGGCGGGATTATAACCGGCATTGGCCATGAGCCACAATGCCAGCCGATCGGCCTCGCGCTCGGTCTTGCGCACCGCGTCCGCACTGCGCCCGCCCGCATCCAGCCGCGCGCGGTGGCCCAGCACATTGTGCGCCAGTTCATGGGCGAGCAGGAACGCGGCTTCGTCATCTGACAGCGTGCGGGCCAGCGTGCGGCGGCTGATCAGCACCCGCGCCCCGTCCGCCACCGCGCGGTCACCCTCGGTCAGCAGCTCGAACCGGCTGAGACAGGCCGGAACTGCCGCAATGGTTACGCTGCGGTTTGCCAATTTCAGAGAAACCGCACCGCTGCGCGCCAGTTCGGCGTCGATCCGGTCATGCACTTGCGCCAGCCGCGCGAAGTCGCCCGATATGGCAGACGGCAATGACGCCAGCGCCAGATCACCGACGCCCATTACCTCATCACCCGCCTTAAGCCCGGCCTTGTCGGCTGGCGAGCCTGCGGCCACCGCCTCGACCGCGAAATCCCCGGCAATGCCCAGCGCACTGCGCACGGCATCGGGCTTGCTGAAATTGCGGACATCCTGCAGCAACAAGCCGATGCTCGGCTGAACATGCGGACAGAACGCGGCGCTGGCAGTGTTCAGGCGAAAGGCAATGGTCTGAACGCGGGCGTCATCGGCCTGCAAGCGGTGCGCGGCGGCTATGAGCGGCGCGCTTGGTTCGGCCTGCGCAAAC
>JBDUBN010000423.1:0-2713 GCA_040004085.1 Novosphingobium sp. | reverse complement strand
GCGGCGCTGCATCTGGAAAAGCTGGGCGTGAAACTGACCACGCTGAGCAAGAAGCAGGCGGACTACATCGGCGTGCCGCAGACCGGCCCGTTCAAGGCGGATCACTACCGCTATTGATTTGATGTAGCGCGCGTCCTTCGACAGGCTCAGGTTGAGCGGTTAAAGTGAAATTCAGGGGGCGGGGGAAGTTTTTCCTCCGCCCTTTTCTATGCTCGTTCCCAAACCGTCTCATCCTGAGCCTATCGAAGGACGCGCGCTCCCCCTAATCCCACGCATTCCGCATTCCCTCACCTTGTAATCCGCGCCCGCCCCGCATAGCGATAGGCGATGATCGTCAACCAGACCGTGCTTGTCCTGATCGGCCTGTTGCTTAGCGCATGGAGCCTTGCGGCTGGGGCGGCGATTCTCAGCGCTCGGGGCAAGTTGAAACGGGCCGAGGCTGGCCAGCGCAGCGCCCGGCGCATGGCGAGGATGGTCGACGAATCGCCTGCCTTGCCGCTGCTGGTCCGCACGGACGGACGGATCGAGGCCGCGCCGAAATTGGCGGGCTGGCTGGGTCTGGACGCGGTGCCGCAATTCCTTACCGAACTGGCGCAAGACGGGCGCGGCTTTCCGCCAGAGCAGCTCGCCGAACTGAACGAGGCGGTACTGCGCGCGCAGAAAACCGGCGCGCCGTTCCGCATGATGGCGACACCGCTGGGCTCGTCGCGCAGTTTGGCCTTGCGCGGGCATCTCGCCGATCCGCAAGTTTCCCCCGGCGGCGCGGCGCTGGTGTGGGTGTTCGACTTTTCCGAAAGCGAGAGCGAACTGGTGCTTTTGCGCGCAGAGGCGGCAGCAGCGCGGGCGGATTTTAACGCGCTCGTCGGTCTTATCCAGGCAGCACCTATGCCGATGTGGTTCCGCTCGCCCGAAGGCGCGCTGCGGCTGGTCAACACCGCCTATGTGACGGCGGTGGCGGGCGAAAGCGCCGAGGCGGTGGTCGCGGCGGGCACTGAACTGGTCGAATCGGTCGACGGGCTTACAGCCGCCCAAGTCGCGGCCAAAGCGGCGGTGAAGGGCGCGGCGGTCAACCGCATGGTTGCCGCCACCATCGCCGGACAGCGCCGCACCTTGCGCGTTTCGGACCTGCCGCTCGGGGTTGAAGGCGTCGCGGGTTATGCCGTCGATGTCGAGGATATGGAGGAACTGGCGCGCAGCTTCCGCGCCTTCCGCGAAGCACAGCGGTCCATGCTCGATCAGTTGTCCGCCGGAGTCGCGCAGTTCGATGCGCGGCATAACCTGACGTTTGCCAACCAGCCATTCCAACGGATTTTCGGGTTGGGACCGGCGGTGATGCAAGACCCACCACCGTTTGAGCGCCTGCTCGACATGGCCCGCGATGCCGGACGAGTGCCAGAGGCGCGGGATTTCCCGGCGTGGCGGCGCGAAAAGGTGGCGTGGTTCCATTCGGGCGAGGCGCAGGAAGAGGCTTGGCCGCTCGGCGATGGCACGCATTTGCGCGTAGTTTCCCAGCCGATGCCCGATGGCGGGCTACTGCTGATTGTCGAGGACCGGACCGAGCAACTGCGCCTGTCCGCCACCCGCGACACGCTGCTGCGCACCCGCACCGCGACGTTTGACAGCCTGTTTGAATCGCTGGCGGTCTTCGCGCCCGATGGCCATTTGCAGCTGTGGAACCGCCGGTTCGCAGCGGATTGGGGACTGGACACAGACTTCCTCGACACCCACCCCAAGGTTGATTCGCTACTTGAACGGATCGGCGCGGGATTGCGCAGGCCGGGGCAAAAGCGCTTCGTCGGCGAAGTGGTCCGCGCCGCTACGCTGGACCGCAAACAGACCGGCGGCCGCGTGGTGCTCGCCGATGGCCGCACGCTGGAATTCGCCGGGGTGCCGCTGCCCGATGGTAACGGTATGCTGACCGTCCTCGACATCACCGACAGCCAG
Organism: Novosphingobium sp.; assembly: GCA_040004085.1. Taxonomy (GTDB): domain Bacteria; phylum Pseudomonadota; class Alphaproteobacteria; order Sphingomonadales; family Sphingomonadaceae; genus Novosphingobium. The sequence goes on along the minus strand of JBDUBN010000423.1, from coordinate 769 downwards.
AAGGCCGAAGAAGCCCTGCGCGAACGCAACGCTGCCCTGCTGGAAGCCGACGCTGTGAAAACCCGATTTCTGGGCACGATGAGCTATGAATTCCGCACGCCGCTGACATCCATCGGCGGCTTTGCCGAACTGCTGGAAGCGGGAATTGGCGGCGATCTGAATGACGCGGGCAAGGAGTATGTCGCGGCTATCCTGACGTCGGTGGGCCGCTTGGGCGAACAGATCGAGAGCGTGCTGGATCTGTCGCAAAGCGAGGCCGGGATGCTGCCACTGGCGCGCGAAGACATCGACCTGCTGCCATTCGTCACCAAACTGGCCGAGGACCGGAAGGCGCGGATGGGTGAGGCAGGGCTGACGCTGGACTTGCGCGGGGCCGCATTAACCGGTGATGCGGGCAAAATTATCGGCGATCAGCGGCGGCTGGGGCGGTCGCTCGGCCACTTGCTCGATAACGCGATTTCCGCGACACCGCCGGGTGGCCGCATCCTAATCGAACTCTCGCGGCTGAAAAACCACGCCGCGCGGATCGTCATTTCCGACAATGGGCCGGGCATGGACGCCGCGACATTGGCCCGGGCGCTGGGCGGGGTGAAGGTGGGTAAGGACGGCTTGGCCATTGAACGCCGCCAAGGCCTTGGCCTGCCGCTCGCCCGGCAGTTGATCGAGGCGCATGGCGGGACGCTGGAACTTCTGTCCGAACCGGGGCATGGCACCGCCGCGATTATTGAGCTGCCGTAATAGCGTGACCAGTCACACCATCCCCCTGCCA
>JBDUBN010000079.1:0-9099 GCA_040004085.1 Novosphingobium sp. | reverse complement strand
TTATGCGTTCATGTGCATTTGTAACTTGGGAAGGTTACGGACCGTTAATCTTTTTACCCCATGATTTCAAATCATTAAAAATGGGTGCTGGAATGGCAGGTCCGACAGACAGAAAACAAGATCGCCATATGAAAAAATTGGCGATGCTCGAACTGACGATGAACAATTTGCCCGTCGGCGTGGGCGTGTTCGGGCCGGGTGGTCGTCCGATCTATCTCAATCGAAGTTTCATCGAGATCTACAATCTTGAAGGAATCGTTGATAAGAATACCGATTTCCAGGCGCTCTTAGAAATGGGCGTATTCGATAACTGGAACGTTGACGCGCGCAAACATTTTCGTCGGGCTGTCCGCGCCAACGAAAAAGGTCAAAGCTACTCGGCTGAAATTGAAATGGGGGATAAAGTCGTCGCCATCCAGGATACGCCCTTAGCAGGCGGCCTGATCCTTTCCACCCAGCAGGATATTACCACACGCGTTCAGGCCGAAAAGCGGATCGCATACCTAGCCAAGCATGATCCTTTAACGGATCTTCCCAATCGCGCGGCCTTTGATGCCAAATTAGCCAATGCAATCGAAGAGGCAAAGGCGAAGCGGGAAAAGTTCGGATTGCTGTTCCTCGACGTCGATCACTTCAAGGACGTCAATGACATTTTCGGGCATGAGGCGGGAGATATGCTTTTGCAGGAAATGGCGAAGCGCTTTCGCAATTGCGCCGGTATCAACTTTTTTGCCAGACTGGGGGGCGACGAGTTCGTTTTCATTGTCCAGGAAGGAAGTCAGCCAGATTCGGCGGCAATCCTTGGCAACCGCTTGTTGGATGAGACAACCAACAATTTTCTGTTTGAAGACAATGCCATCACGGTCGGTATGAGCGTCGGTGTCGCGGTCTATCCTGACGATGGTGACGATGCGAAGTCCCTGATGAGTTGTGCCGACGCCGCTTTATACAGGGCCAAGGACGCTGGCCGCGGCGTTGTTCGCATGTTTGAACGCCAGATGGACGCGCGGCTTCATGATCAGCGGTTACTCAAGCTGGACATGCGCTCTGCGCTGGCCCGGAAGGAATTCATCGCCTGCTATCAACCGCAAGCGACGGTCGATCGTGAAATTGGTGGCTTTGAAGTGCTCCTTCGCTGGAATCACCCCTCGCGTGGTCTCTTGTTGCCCGATGACTTCATTCCACTGGCGGAAGAAAGCGGTCTTATCCTCGAACTTGGTGAATGGGTGCTGCGGGAAGCTTGTCGCGAGGCGGCATCCTGGGAAAATCCGCTGCGGATTGCGGTCAATCTTTCCCCGGTGCAGTTCCGCAATGGTGATCTTACCACACTTGTTCACGAGATATTGCTTGAAACGGGCCTTTCACCCAAGCGACTCGAACTCGAGATCACGGAAAGCGTGCTTTTGCATGACTTTTCACGTGCGCTCAGTCAGTTGCGGCGGTTGAAAGCACTGGGCGTGAGGATCGCGATGGATGATTTCGGTACCGGATATTCGTCGCTTTCCTACCTGCAATCCTTTCCGTTCGATGCGTTGAAGATCGATAAGTCATTCATCGCGGGGCTGGGCGATGGCGGGCGGTCGGCCAATATCATTCGCGCGATGATCGGCCTTGGCCATGGCCTCAATCTCCCCATTGTGGCCGAGGGTGTCGAGACGGCCGAGCAACTGAAGTTTCTGTATGACGAAAATTGTGAGAATGTTCAGGGCTACCTGATTGGAACGCCGCAACGTATTGAAGCCTATTACGGCGTGCTGAAGCCCACTCTTGCGCGGCGTGACGTTGCCCGGAAGTCTGGATAGGCCAAACCCACTGGTCACGGTTCAAGCCGCCGTGCTAGAGGCTGCGGCCTATGGCTGATCAACCTGCTTCTGAGCCGCTTCATTTCCGCGTTCGTCGTGAGGCGGGGGGGCTGTTTCAGTGGGTGCGGGCGCAAGTGGCGAAGGCGTTGGGCAGGGTGCCCTGGCGCGAGAGTCGCCGGGTGCGCATTGTCGGTTACGTGCTCGCGGCACTGCTGGCGGTTTATGTGGTGGCGTGGGTGGCGGTTATTCGCAACTTGCCATCGGCTGACCGGCTGCTGACGTATCAACCGCCGCTGCCTTCGATGGTGCGCGGCGTGAACGGCGAGATTGTCTACAGCTATGCGCGTGAGCGGCGCGTGCAGTTGCGTTTCGTCGATTTTCCCACGCCGGTGATCAACGCGTTCCTGTCGGCGGAGGACAAGAATTTCTTCTCGCACGGCGGGGTCGATTACACCGGGCTGGTGGGCGCGGCGGTCGATTATGCGACCAAGCTGGGCTCCGGCGAACGGGCGCGCGGCGGCTCCACGATCACCCAGCAGGTCGCCAAGAATATCCTGATCGGCAACGAATATTCCATCGGTCGTAAATTCAAGGAAATGATCCTCGCCAAACGGATCGAGGGCGTGCTGACCAAGCAGCAAATCCTTGAACTGTACCTCAACGAAATTCCGCTGGGGCGGCAGAGTTTTGGCGTGCAGGCGGCGGCGCAGGCCTATTTCGCCAGGGATGTCGATCAACTCTCGCTGCAACAGGCGGCGTTTCTGGCGATTTTGCCCAAAGCGCCGGAAACCTATGGCCGCGCGCGCAATGCCGAAAAGGCGATCACCCGGCGCAACTGGGTGCTCGATCAGATGGTCAAGAACGGCGCCGCGACCGAGGCTGAGGCCGCCAATGCCAAGGCGCAGCCGCTGGGCATTGTGCCGCGCCGGGTGGAATCCTATGATCCCTCGGTCGGCTATTTCGTCGAGGAAGTGCGGCGGCGGCTGATCGAAAAGTACGGCGAAACCGCCGATGCCGGGCCGAACAGTGTTTATTCCGGCGGGCTGTGGGTGCGCACTTCGCTGGATCCGGCGCTGCAAAAGGCGGCGCAGGATTCGCTGCGCGCCGGTCTGCTGCGCTATGCCTCGGGCAAGGGCTGGCACGGGCCGCTCGCGCATCTGGACGTCAGCGAGGACAGTTGGCTGGGCGATCTGGTCGCCTCCGGCCAGTCGATCCATTATCAGGATTGGCGCGTCGGGGTGGTGATCGTCCGCGATGGCGACACCGGCAAAATCGGTTTTACCGATGGCAGCACTGCGCGCCTTGTGAGCTTGCCAGATGGTCTGAAACAGGGCGACGTGATCGCAGCCGCTCCTGAAGGCAGCGTGTGGGCGGTGCGGCTGGTGCCGGAAGTGTCGGGCGGCATGGTTGCGGAAAGCCCTCATTCCGGGCGCGTACTGGCTATGCAGGGCGGCTTTGACGCCGGGCTCGGCTCGTTCAACCGCGCGACGCAGGCCGAGCGTCAGCCGGGATCGACCATCAAGCCATTCGTCTATGCCACTGCGCTCGACAACGGCATGACCCCGGCGACGATGGTGCCGGACCAGAGTTTCTGCGTGTACCAAGGCGCGTCGCTTGGCCAGAAATGCTTCCGCAATTTCGATATGCGCGGATCGGGCGGCATCCATACCATGCGCTGGGGCTTGGAACAGTCGCGCAACCTGATGACCGTGCACATCGCCAACGACACCGGCATGGACCGCGTCGTCAAGACCATCAACCGTGTCGGCATCGGCAAATATGAGCCCTATCTGTCGTTCGCGCTGGGTGCAGGCGAGACGACTGTAGCGCAGATGGTCAATGCTTATGCCGCACTGGCCAACAATGGCACGCAGTACAGCCAGTCGCTGATCGACTATGTGCAGGACCGCAGCGGCAAGGTGATCTGGCGCGCGGATTCCCGGCGCTGCGATGGCTGCAACATGGCCGAATGGAACGGCAAACCGATGCCCCGGCTGGCTCTTCGTGGCACCCAGGTTCTCGATCCGCGCACCGCTTATCAAGTCGTCCACATGCTGGAAGGCGTGGTCAAGCGCGGGACAGCGGCAGTATTGGCCGACCTGAACCTGCCCCTGTTCGGCAAGACCGGCACCACCTCTGGCCCGACTAACGTGTGGTTCTGCGGCGGTAACAAGGACATCGTCGGCGGCTTGTACCTCGGCTTTGACCAGCCGCGCTCGCTGGGCGGCTATGTACAGGGCGGCACTTTCGCCGCGCCGATATTCAAGCAGTTCGTGCAGGCCACGCGCCCACGGTGGAGCGGAGTTCCGTTTGTCGCGCCATCCGGCATTCACCTGGTTTCGGTCGACCGGATATCTGGCAAACTGGTGTTCAGCGGCGATGCCAGCGACGAGGCCAAGCCAGCGGTGATCTGGGAGGCGTTCAAGGCCGAGACTGAGCCGCCGAGGCAAACCCGCGAGGATCAACTGACCGCCCAACGCGACGCGATCCTGGGCGCCATCAAGCGGGCGCGGCAAGTGACAGCCGCTCCGCAAGCTGGAACGACGCCTGAACCTGGCGACGGCAACTTTGTGCAGGAACAAGGCGGGGTTTACTGATCTCTAAAACGCTCCCAATTAAGGGGAGGGGCGGGAAGCGTGTGGGCTCTGGACTGTCCCTTGCGCCGCGCCCATACTCCCGCACATGAACCACCTCCGCCTTGCTCCACTCGCCCCGCTAGCCGCCTTTGCCGCGCTGCTTTTGCCAACTGCCGCGTCGGCTGAACTACCGGTGGGAGCAAAGGCTCCAGACTTCGCCGCGCACGGTGCGCTGGGCGGCAAGCCGTTCGATTTCTCGCTCAAGTCGATGCTGAAAAAGGGCCCACTGGTGCTCTATTTCTACCCCAAGGCGTTCACCAAGGGCTGCACACTGGAAGCGCACGCCTTTGCCGAGGCCAGCGATGATTTCAAGGCCGCCGGAGCCACGGTAATCGGCATGTCGAATGACGATCTTCCGACGCTTCAGCGCTTTTCCACCGAAGAATGCCGCGACAAGTTCGCTGTCGCCTCGGCCACGCCGGAAGTGGTCAGGGCCTATGATGTCGCCCTGAAACGCGAAGGCATTCCGGCCGGCCTGACAAGCCGCACCAGCTATGTGATCGGCAAAAACGGCAAGATCGTGCTGGTCCACTCCGATCTCGATTACCGCGATCACGTCAAACTGACGCTTAATGCGGTCAGGGCCCTAAAAGCAAAGAAGGGCTGACCATCCGCTCCAGCTTTACAAAACGCGCCGCTCCGCTAAGCGGGCCGCGAGTGTAAGTGGAGTAAAAATCATGCGTGCCGAAGGGCAGGCTCATATCGACCGGATCGGGGCCGCATTGGCGCTCGTCCGCAAATTTCTGGACTGGGACCGCGCACTGCGCCGCCTTGACGAGCTTAATGCGCGCGTCGAGGATCCCAAGCTGTGGGACCGTCCCAAGGACGCCGAAGCGGTCATGCGCGAACGGCGGCGGCTTGAGGCGGCGATTGGCACGGTCAACCAGATCAGTGGCGAAATGGCCGATGCGGTCGAATTCATCGAACTTGGCGAGGCCGAGGATGATGAGGCGACCGTCAATGAAGGACTAGCCACGCTGGCCGCGCTGGCCGCGCGTGCCGATGCCGACAAGGTTCAGGCACTACTGGCCGGTGAAGCCGACGCCAACGACGCCTATCTTGAAGTTCACGCCGGAGCGGGCGGCACCGAAAGTCAGGACTGGGCCGAAATGCTTCAGCGCATGTATTCGCGCTGGGCGGAGCGGCACGGCTACAAGGTCGAACTGGTCGATTACCACTCGGGCGAACAGGCCGGGATCAAGAGCGCCACGCTACTGATCAAGGGCGAGAACGCCTATGGTTACGCCAAGACCGAAAGCGGCGTCCACCGTCTGGTGCGCATTAGCCCTTATGACAGTTCAGCGCGGCGGCACACTTCGTTCAGCTCGGTCTGGGTCTATCCGGTGATCGACGATGACATCGACATCGAGATCAAGGAAAGCGACCTCAAGATCGACACCTACCGCGCGTCTGGCGCTGGCGGCCAGCACGTCAACACCACCGATTCGGCGGTGCGCATCACCCACATTCCCACCGGAATTATCGTCGCCAGCCAGAACGACCGCTCCCAGCACAAGAACCGCGCGACCGCGATGGGCATGTTGAAGGCGCGGATGTACGAGGCGGAACTGGCCAAGCGCGAGGCTGAGGCTTCGGGCGAATATCAGGCCAAGACCGAGATCGGCTGGGGCCATCAGATCCGCTCCTACGTCCTCCAGCCCTATCAGCTGGTCAAGGATCTGCGCACAGGCATGACCTCCACCGCGCCCGACGATGTGCTGGATGGCGCGCTCGATCCTTTCATGGCGGCGGCCTTGTCGCAGCGCGTTTCGGGTGAGAAGGTGACGGTCGAGGACGTCGATTGAAGCGGCTTTCTGCCTTGATTTTGACCGGGCTGGCAGCTTTGTCGCTGACGGGCTGTAGCAAACAGGACGACCAGTCAGACCGTCCTGCGACTGCGCGCGACTTTCCGCGCGCTGACCGTCCGGTGTCGAAAACCACGTCGACCCAATTTTCGACCGAGGACGTGCGCGACAAGCTGGGTGAGGCCAAGTCGGTGATGGACCTGGCCAAGATCGCCGACGGCACCACCGTGGCCGATATCGGCGCGGGCGAGGGATATTACACCGTCCGATTGGCTGGGCGAGTCGGCAAGAATGGCCGGGTTCTGGCGCAGGACATTGATCGCGGCGCACTGGAGCGGCTGGGCCGGCGGGTAGAGCGCGACCGACTGGATAACGTGTCGATCAAGTCCGGAGCGCCGGACGATCCAATGTTGCCGGGGGGCAGTTTCGACCGGATTTTTATGATCCACATGTACCACGAAATCGCCGAGCCTTACGCCTTCCTGTGGCGGTTGCGCCCGGCATTGCGTGCGGGAGGGCAAGTGATTGTGGTCGATACGGACAACGCCGCAGACCGCCACGGCATGCCGCCCGCCTTATTGTTCTGCGAATTTGGCGCAGTGGGCTTTCGCTTGGTACAATTTGTCCGTAAACCGGAATGGACTGGCTATTACGCACAGTTTGAAGCGGGCGGGGTGCGGCCTGCGCCTGCTGATATCAAACCGTGCAAGTTGGGTGCAGACGGCTCTGCCGTCCAGCGCTGAGGGAAAGGAAGTCATGTCGTTCAAGGGTTTAAAGCCGATTCTTTATGGTGGCCGCGAAGTGTGGCCGCTGGTTGAGGGCGGTAAGGGCGTTTCGGCAACGAATCACGCCAGCTCCGGCGCATGGGCAGCGGCTGGCGGCATCGGCACAATCAGCGCGGTCAATGCGGACAGCTATGACCCCACCGGCAAGATCATTCCGCAGGTTTACGAACAGCTCACCCGGCGCGAACGCCACGAACAGTTGATCAAGTACGGTATCGACGGCGCGGTAGAGCAGGTCAAACGCGCGCACGAACTTGCCGGTGGCAAGGGCGCGATCAATATCAATGTGTTGTGGGAAATGGGCGGCGCGCAGCCGATCCTCGAAGGCGTACTCTCGCAAACCCAAGGCATGATTGCCGGGGTCACCTGCGGTGCGGGCATGCCCTACAAGCTCTCGGAAATCGCCGAGCGGCACAACGTCATGTACCTGCCTATCGTCAGTTCGGGCCGCGCATTCCGCCTGCTGTGGAAGCGCGCCTATCACAAGGTGCCGCATTTGTTGGGCGCGGTGGTGTACGAAGATCCGTGGCTGGCGGGCGGGCACAACGGCCTGTCCAACGCCGAAGATCCGCTGCAGCCGCAGGATCCGTTCCCCCGCGTCAAGGCGCTGCGCGACGTCATGCGTGTTGAAGGCATCGCGGACACCGTGCCCATCGTCATGGCGGGCGGCGTCTGGGCCTTGCGTGACTGGAATGACTGGATCGACAATCCTGAACTCGGCCAGATCATGTTTCAGTTCGGCACCCGGCCGCTGCTGACGCATGAAAGCCCGATCCCGCAAGGTTGGAAGGATGCCCTGCGCACCCTTGAGCCCGGCGACGTCCTGCTCCACCGCTTTTCGCCGACCGGATTTTACAGTTCGGCCGTGCGCAATCCGTTCCTGCGCAGTCTGGAAGACCGCTCGGAGCGACAGATTCCCTATTCGCGCGTTGCCGCGGGTGAGCATACCGTGCAGCTCGATGTCGGGGTCAAGGGCAAGAACTTCTGGGTTACGCCAAAGGACCGCGAACGCGCGCGCAACTGGGTCGCGCTCGGTTATACCACGGCACTGCGCACGCCCGACGACACCGTGATTTTCGTCGGCCCCGAAGAGCGCGAGATGATCCGCAAGGACCAGTCCGATTGCATGGGCTGCCTGTCACACTGCGGGTTCTCGTCATGGAAAGACCATGACGATTACACCACCGGACGCCTGGCCGATCCGCGTAGCTTCTGCATCCAGAAAACGCTGCAAGACATTGCCCACGGCGAGCCGATTGATAACAACCTGATGTTCGCCGGGCATTCGGCGTTCCGGTTCAAGCAGGACCCGCTCTATTCCAACGGTTATACCCCGAGCGTGAAGGAACTGGTTGAGCGGATTTTGATGGGGGATTGATGGGTGAGGGGGTGGGACGAGGTTGCGCCCCCACTTAGGGCACTGTTTCGAGAGTGTCTGGAAATCCCCGGTGTCCTGTTCAATTTTGCTTTGCCATCCGTGGCTGTCGGAGGTTGCGGCAATGGGTATCCGGTTATCGTTCTGCCGGGACTCTTGGCTGGTGATGCATCGACGAGTGTTATCCGCCGATCACTCAGCCGAGCGTGCTTTCAGGCAACCGGTTGGGGCTTGGGGCTTAATCGGGGATTGCGTTCAGGCTTGTTGGAGCGACTTGTTGCGAGAGTTCAACACGTCTCCGCCGAAAGCGGCCAAAAGGTCATATTACTTGGCTGGAGTCTGGGCGGCGTCTACGCTCGTGAAGTGGCGAAACTCACGCCTAATACCGTGCGGTTGGTCGTCACATTGTTCAGCCCATTTTCCGGAAACCCCCGAGCAAACAATGCCTGGCGGGTATATGAATTGATCAGCGGCCAACAGATTGATCAACTGACATCGCAGTTTGATCTATATGCGAAGCCGCCCGTTCACACCATTGCCGTGTGGTCCGACAAGGATGGCATTGTCGCTCCGTCCTGCTCGCGCGGGCTGGAAGGGCAATCGGATCAACGTGTGTATGTGCCCTCGACCCATTTTGGTTTTGGGCGAAATGCAAATGCCATCTTAACGTGGGCTTCGCCCACCGCCCTTCAGCTG
>JBDUBN010000422.1:0-2726 GCA_040004085.1 Novosphingobium sp. | reverse complement strand
GCGACGAGGCGGAGAAGGTCTTGATCATGGAGGCGGTTCTGCGCAGCCAGACGGCGGCCTATTATGGTCCGCGCAATGCCGGGCATTTCGGGCTGGCGCTGGGCAGCTACGCGCACTTTACGTCGCCAATTCGCCGCTATGCCGACCTTCTGGTCCACCGCGCGCTGGTCGATGGGTTCCATCTGGAGCAGCCAAAGCCAGAGGGCGATTTGCCCGCCGGGTCAGGCCTGTCCGAACGCGACCGCGCCGATCTTAACACGGTCAGCGAGGCAATCAGCCAGACCGAACGCCGCGCGATGATGGCGGAGCGCGATACGATTGACCGCTATGTCGCGGCGTGGTTGTCCGTTCGGGTGGGCGAGGTATTCGCCACCCGCATCACCGGGGTGCAGAAGTTCGGGTTCTTTGCAACGATCATCGGCTTGGGTGGTGATGGACTGGTGCCGGTTTCCACATTGGGTGACGAACGCTTTGCTTATGACGAGGGGTTACAGGTGCTCACCGGGGAACGCAGCGGGACGCGCTTTGCGGTCGGCACGATCCTCGATCTGCGGCTGGCCGAAGCCAATCCGCTGACGGGCGCGCTGAAGTTTGAGCCGGTCGATTCAGACGGGACACGCATCGAACGACGCGGAAGTCCGCTGCCGGATCGCGGCAAGGGGCCGGTCAAGCATAAGGGCAAGACCTTTGCCGGAAAGCATGAGGCCGGAAAACGCGGCCGACCGGGCAATATCCGGCATCAGGGGAGGAAGCGGTAGGGCCTGTTTCATCACGTTCTTCGTCATTGCGAGCGCAGCGAAGCAATCCAGAGCGTGCGTGCGTTGACTCTGGATTGCTTCGCTGCGCTCGCAATGACGAAATTTAGGGTGGTTCAGCATGCCGCCCCGCCCTCAACTCAGCCGATCAATATCCGCCTCACTCATCCCGCCGGGCACAATGTATAACGGGCACGACAGCGCACCCACTCCGGCGCTGGAAAAGTGTGAGATCAGCGGACCGGGTGAGCCATCGGTGGCTGCGCCCAATACCAGGGCGGCGACTTCGGGATGGGCGGCGAGATAATCGTTGACGACCTTGATGCCGTCGCCTTCTTTCACAGCAATCACCGGCATCTCGCCGCTTTCGGAAAAAAGATTGCCCGCCGCGCTGGTGACCAGCTGTTCGGCGCGGGCGCGGGCCTCTTCCTCGATGGTGGCCTGCACACCGCCGAATGCCACGAATTCCTGCCGGGGAACCAGCGCCAACAAATGCACCTGGCCGCCGGTTTTGGCCGCCCGACGCGAGGCAAAGCGCAAGGCGACGCGCGCCTCGTCAGTTTCATCCATGATCACCAGATATACGCGCATAGCCCTGTTTCCCCGCACCCGGCCTTATGGGCCCCCTGAATAACTTATCGGTGACAAACATATTCGCTGCAAGGCGGCTTGCTCCCGCCTCTCATTTTGGCCAATAGCGACATGAGAGAACAGCGCCTAGCGGAGCGATAAACCAGCCATGTCGATTGCCATCAAGATGCCCGCCCTTTCGCCCACCATGGAACACGGCAAACTAGCCAAGTGGCTGGTCAAAGTTGGCGACAAGGTTTTCTCGGGCGACATCATGGCCGAGATCGAAACTGACAAGGCCACAATGGAATTCGAAGCGGTTGACGAAGGCACGATCACGTCGATCGATATTGCCGAGGGCACGGAAAATGTGCCGGTCGGCACGGTGATCGCTCAGCTTGCTGGTGAGGATGAAGCTGCGGCACCTGCGGCCAAACCTGCCGCCGCTGCGCCTGCACCCGTTGCCGCCGAGCCTGCCGCTGCTCCTGCCGCTCCCGCTCCCGCTCCCGCTCCCGCAAGGGCCAAGGCAGCGCCAGCGAGTGACCGTATCGTCGCCAGCCCGCTCGCCAAGCGGATGGCTGCGGCAAAGAACGTCGATCTTGCCGGTGTCGCGGGCAGCGGGCCGAATGGCCGGATCGTGCGCGCCGATGTAGAGAGCGCGCAAGGCGGCACTGCCAAACCTGCCGCGCCTGCGCCCGCCGCTGCCGCGTCAAGCCCGGCACCCGCCGCCGCGTCCGCCGCGCTCACCACTGCCATTCCGGACTTCGGCATTCCGTTTACCGACCAGAAGCTGTCCGGCATGCGCAAGACCATCGCCCGCCGCTTGACGGAATCGAAGCAGCAGGTGCCCCATATCTACCTCACGGTTGATGTCCGCCTTGACGCCCTGCTCAAGCTGCGCGGCGAATTGAACGATGCGCTGGCCAGCCGGGGCGTCAAACTGTCGGTCAACGATCTGTTGATCAAGGCGCTCGGCCAGTCGCTGATGCAGGTTCCGGCCTGTAACGTGGCCTTTGCCGGTGACGTGATGCGGCAATACAGCCGTGCCGATATTTCCGTAGCCGTCAGCATTCCCGGCGGCTTGATCACACCGATCATTACCGATGCCGGTAACAAGGGCATTGCCCAGATTTCCACCGATATGTCGGCGCTGGCCGCCAAGGCCAAGTCCGGCAAGTTGCAGCCGAGCGAATATCAAGGCGGCACCGCCAGCCTTTCAAACATGGGCATGATGGGCATCAAGCAGTTCGAAGCCGTGATCAATCCGCCGCAGGGCATGATCATGGCCATCGGCGCGGGCGAAAAGCGGCCTTGGGTCATGGCTGACGGTACGCTCGGCGTGGCGACAGCGATGTGCGCCACCGGCAGTTTCGATCACCGCGCGATTGACGGCGCAGACGG
>JBDUBN010000421.1:0-2726 GCA_040004085.1 Novosphingobium sp. | reverse complement strand
ACCAGTTCGGGTGGCAGTCGCTCCGAGGTGAGTATCAGGTCGATGATGCGCGTAAGGCCTGGTTCTCACCAAGCCTTGCTGAAGACCTGGGGGCTTACCGCCCACGTGGATCGGGGTGGGTGACCGCAGCTGACGCGCTGTCGTGCACCGAGGTGAGCGACGGGCAAAAAAATGGGGCGGCACGAATGCCACCCCATCGTTTTGCTTCTGGAGAGAGCGATTAGAAGCGGAAGGTGGCGCTGACTCCATAGGTGCGCGGGTCACCCGGCATGTAGCTGGTGAAGCCCAAGGCCGTGCCCTGCACCGCCAGCAGACGCGTGATATATTTCTTTTTGGCCAGGTTGCGGGCATAGAGAGCAACTTCAACATTCGGGTTGTTGAATTCATAGGCAATGCGAGCATTGGCCAACCCGTAAGACGGGATCAGGGCGGTGGCCTGCAGCTTGGCGCTCAATGCCTCGACTTGCTGTGCGGTCAGACCAACGCGCTGCGGGGCCGATGCAGCGATCGGATTCGCATAGACGTCATCCCGCCATGCATAGTCAGCATGCAGCTTGAGTTTGCCCTGTCCCAGTTCGACCGAATAGTCGCCAAACACGCCGATGGTATTCTTCGGCGTATAAGGGAACGCAGCGCCGGACCAGTCTGAACCGTCCAGATTGACGAAGTTGCGGTATTTCGCATCGGTATAGCCATAGTTCAGACCAAGGGTCAGTCCACGAACAGGGACGACCGTCAGTTCTGCTTCCAGACCTCGAATGCGGGCCTTTGCCGCATTTTCCACGCCGGCAACCAGGCGACCATTGCCGACACCAATCACGTTGCGCTGCACGTCATCGACATTAGAGTTGAATGCGGCAAGGTTCAGACGGAGACGACGATCAAACAGATCGATCTTGGCACCAGCTTCATAGTCGGTCACAACTTCGGGATCGAAACCCACCGGCGGAATGCCACCTGCAACGGCACGGGTGTTCAAGCCGCCCGAACGCTGCGAACGGCTGGTCTTGGCATAGACGAACAGATTATCGGTCGCCTGCCAGTCTGCGGCGAGCAGATAGGACCAATAATTAAAGTTGCGCTCAAACGTCGCCCGGAACGGGTCCGAAGCGTCGCCGTCCAACAGACCGTTGGCGACCGTTCCAAGTGACGACGTGACCGCTCCGGTCAGTACGTTAGTATCACGATTGCGCAGCACCATCTGACGCTTGTCATCGGTGTAGCGCAGGCCACCAGTCAGGCGAACCGAATCCGTCACCTTGAAGATCAACTGGCCATAGCCAGCCATGCTCCGGTTGCGCACCGTGGCATCAGTTGTACCGATCGAGGGGCTCAGCGGGAACAGGCTCCCCGAATCCGACCGGTCAGTGCCGTTCTCAACGAAGTAGAAGCCGCCAAGGATATATTGAACCGGGCCAATGTCGCCCGACAATTGCAGTTCTTGCGAGAATTGGGCCTGATTGATCCGGTTTCCGGGCACCGGGGCAGCGCCGCCCGACAACTGATAGGGCGTCCCGTCATTGTCCGACAGCGATTCCAGTTCAACGCCGCGCCATGCCGACGTCGATTTCAGCGTAGCAGCCTTAGAAAACTCATACTGCAACACAGCCGAAGCGCCGTGCGTATCGCTCGTCCCATAAGCCGGAACATTGCCCGACTGATTGTAAAAGCCCGGAAAATTCGCTCCACCCGCGGCGTAAGATCCAATCGGACCCGGGCGAGGATTGGTGGCCGGGCACAGCGGAATGGCGCCCGCCTTCAAAGCACCCAGAAAGCCGGCCGTGGCATTGCCCGGCGGGAAAGGCGGAAGGGCTTGCGTACCGCAAGCGGCGGCGAGCAATTCGGTCGGCAAATAGGGAAATGCAGCCGGACCCGCTGATGCTGTCGGGTTCGTGGTCGACAGCGTCGGATCATAGGAGCGCAGGCCTACCAGTTCACCGTGGTTCTGGAACTTCGAAAAATCGGCCGAGACCAGTGCCGAGAAGCGACTGCCTTCTGGCTCGATCAGCGCAGAAATGCGACCATATTCGCTGTTGTGGTCATTGAGCGGGCGGTCGAGATAGACGTTGCGGCCATAACCATCATGTTCGCGGTGCTGATAGGCCGCACGCAAGGCAAAACCAGGCGTAACCGGCAAGTTCAGCACGCCTTGAAGCAGCAGCGTATCATAGTTGCCATAATCAGCGCGGAGCGAACCTTCAAATTTGTCGGTCGGGCGATTTGCGATGATGTTGATCGCGCCACCCGTCGTGTTGCGGCCAAACAGCGTACCCTGCGGGCCACGCAAAACTTCAACCCGGGATACGTCAACCAGATCGGTTGCACCACCGGTTGAACGGGCAGCATAGACACCGTCGAGATACACACCGACAGCTTGGTCGATGGCGATCAAGCCATCCGAAGAGCCTTGGCCACGGATGAACACGGTCGACGAACCCGGCTGCGCCACCGCGCTCGAGAAAGTGAGGTTGGGGCTTGCTGCGGCAATGTCCTGAATGCCGACAATCTGGCGATCTGCCAGCACCGCACCGGAAAGCGCGCTGACCGCCACCGGCGTCGTCTGGAGATTTTCACTCGTCTTGCGCGCCGTGACAATGATGTCCTCTATGCCTCTTGATTCATCGGCACCAGCGGCCGCTTGGGCAAAAGCCGGTGTTGCCACGGCCAAGGCCATCGAACTCGTACAAATCATCCAATTAACAGTGCGCATGGCGCATTCCCTCCCC
>JBDUBN010000078.1:0-9154 GCA_040004085.1 Novosphingobium sp. | reverse complement strand
GGCATACTCTTTGGTTTGGCCTGCGCGAAGACGGGCCTATAGCGCGCAACGATGAGCGGCAATAGTACCCCTTTAATGCGCCCGGCTGATGCGGCTGGCATAGCTGAGGCGGCGGAATTGCTGCGCGGCGGCGGACTGGTCGCCTTGCCGACGGAGACGGTTTACGGTCTGGCGGCAAGGGCTGACCGGGCCGAGGCGGTGGCGCAAATCTATCGTGCCAAGGGACGCCCGGATTTCAACCCGCTGATCGTGCATGTGCCGTCGTTGGCGGTGGCAGAGCGACTGGCGGAGTTTGATGCGCGCGCGCGGGAACTGGTCGCGGCGTTCTGGCCGGGCGCGCTGACTTTGGTGCTGCCCTTGCGCGGCGATTCGGGGATTGCTCCGGCGGTGACGGCGGGCCTGCCGACGATTGCGCTGCGCTGTCCGGCGCATCCAGTGATGCAGGCGGTGCTGAGAGCGACAGGCGTGCCGCTCGCCGCACCCTCGGCCAACCGCAGCGGCGGGGTCAGCCCGACGAATGCGGCGCATGTCGCGGCCAGTCTGGGCGTCGGGGTCGGAATGATCCTGGACGGCGGTCAGGCGGTGCAGGGGATTGAATCGACGATCATCGCTTTGCGGCCGCAAGGCTGGTCAATGCTGCGTCCTGGCCCGGTAACGCGAGAGCAGATCGCGGCGGTTGTTGGTGGTAGTGATGACGTCACCCCAGCGTCTGGACGCATCGAAGCGCCGGGGCAACTCGCCAGCCACTATAACCCCGGCAAGCCGGTGCGGCTGAATGCGGTGACTGCGGAGGCTGATGAGTTTCTGATCGGCTATGACGGGATTGCAGGCGCTGTTTCGCTGTCGCCGTCGGGCGATCTGGCCGAGGCGGCCTCTCGGCTCTACGCCTGCCTGCACGCAGGCGCTGCGGCGGATCAGCCGCGCATTGCGGTCGCGCCTATTCCCGATGCAGGGGTTGGTGCAGCGATCAATGATCGGCTGGGACGAGCGGCGGTTTAGAGCATCGTGCTGAAAAGTGGGAACCGGTTTTCAGCTTTTAACGATGCGGCAACAAATAGTTAGAGCGGGCGACTGCGTCAGATTTAACGCAGCCCGCTCTAGCACTGGCATAACCACCAAACAAAAATGCCGCCTCCTTGCGGAAGCGGCATCCTTGGTGATGGGGTTAACCGATCAGGCGACGACAGCTACTGCCGCTGCGGCCTGTTCGTAATACTTCGGTGCGTGTTCGTTGAGGATCACGAGGATCTTCTTGAGCGCGGCCGGTTCGTCAGTCTTTTCCATGGCCGCGAGTTCGCGGGCCAGACGCGAGGACGCTGCCTCAAAAATCTGGCGTTCGGAATAGCTCTGCTCGGGCTGATCGTCGGCGCGGAACAAGTCGCGGGTCACTTCGGCAATCGAAACCAGATCGCCGGAGTTGATCTTCGCTTCGTATTCCTGCGCGCGGCGCGACCACATGGTGCGCTTGACCTTGGGTTTGCCGGTCAGCGTATCGAGGGCTTCGCGCAAGGTCTTGTCTGACGACAGCTTGCGCATGCCGATGGCTTCGATCTTGTTGACCGGCACGCGGAGCGTCATGCGCTCTTTTTCAAAGCGGAGCACATAGAGCTCCAGCTTCATGCCGGCGATTTCCTGTTCTTGAAGTTCGATAACCCGGCCAACACCGTGCTTCGGGTAAACAACATAATCTCCGACATCGAAGGCCTGCGGAATCACCGCCATGTGTAGTCCTTTCAATCGCAGGCCCGGGGCGACCCTTGGTGGTTTGCGGGTTGCATGAATCGAGGCGCCAAAAGCGACCCCGGTTCCAAGCCCCACCACCCTAGTTCCGGGTTCCTGCCTTTCGTCACGTAAGGCTGCAGGACGTATGCCGGTGCAGCTACGTGGATTATATAGCATGTTAATAACAAAATTACCAGAGGCGCGCGTAAAATCTGTGCCGCACATGCGAACAACCCGAAACGCTGGCGCGCCGGGTTGCCTTAAAGTTTTGAGATTAAGGTTATTAGTTGAAGGACATCAGCGGGGGCAAACGCCCTGCTGGATCGACTTAGTCGCCTTCGCCGGGCTCTGCGGAAAAGTACTTTTCGAACTTGCCGTCCTCGCCCTTGTGCTCATCGGCGTCGGGCGGAGTGTCCTTCTTGGTGGTGAGGTTCGGCCATTCAGCCGAATACTTGGTGTTCAGCTCCAGCCAGACTTCCAGCCCGCTTTCGGTGTCAGGCAGAATAGCCTCGGCCGGGCATTCCGGCTCGCAAACGCCGCAGTCGATGCATTCGCTGGGATTGATCACCAGCATGTTTTCGCCTTCGTAAAAGCAATCGACCGGGCACACCTCGACGCAGTCCATATATTTGCATTTGATGCAGGCGTCGGTAACGACGTAAGTCATAGTGGCGGGTCCTTCTGGCGATCTTGCCTCTCAATTTCGCCAGCTATGGGATTTGGGGAGCGCTCGTCAAGCACCCGATAACATTCGTGTGCTTCCGACGCCGGACCGCGCCGCTGTGGCAAGGCGAGAATCTCGATAATCAGCACGCCGGAAGCCAGTGGCAACACCAGCACATCGCCGCAGTCGACGTTGACATGAGCGCGCTCGATTCGGCGGGAATTGAGCCTGACGTGGCCTTGTTCGACCAGTTCCTGTGCCGCGCTGCGGGTCTTGACGATTCGCAGGAACCACAGGAGCTTGTCGACCCGCACGCGTGACGCCGGCCGCTAGCGGATCAGCATGGCAAGGTCGGCAAAGTCATTGACACTGCGTTGCTTGCTGTCGCTCGGCCCCGCAGCCTTGTCCGGCTTGGGGGCTTTCTTCGGCGTCGTGGCGACCCGCTTTTTCGGGCCCGCCAGTTTTTCGCCCGCCGGACGATGGCGCGGTTGGTCGACGGGCGCGATCTTTGCCGGTGTCGGTCTCGCTCTTGGCGGAGCAGCGTTGTAACGCGGTATTTTCCAGCGCCAACTAATTGGCGTGGGCGGCCCGAGCGCGCCTTCCGGTAGCGGTTTTGGCATGGTGGGCGTGAAGCCGGCCTGCCGCAGCAGCCATTCAAAACTGATGAACGTCAGCCCCATACCTACCGCCAGGCGCTCGTCGATAAAGAACGGCTTTTTGTTCTGGCGGTCACGGCGCAGATGGGCCTGTCGCACCAGTCGTTCGCCCAGATCAACGCGGATCGCCTGACGGCCCAAGCGGCGATAGCCATGCGGCGGAGCGCCCTTGCCGATAGACAGCACTGCGGTCATCCCTTGCGGCGGGGCAGGACGATCAATCCCGCGCGCCGATTCCAGCGCGTGCCACAGTTCCTGTGCGCCGTGGCGCAGCATATCGGGCATGAACAGATCGACCGCGCCGATCTCAACCTTCAGGCGCTTGAGCGCGGTGCGCTGATCGGGATCGAGCCGGTCAAGCCCACTGCCAATCCGATCGATCACGCCGCCGCCCTCGGTGAGCCGGATGAGCAACGCGCGCAGTTCCGGGCCGCTATCCTCCGCGCGGCTGGCCTGTTCGACTTGCGCCAGCCCCGCCAGTGCCGTCAGCCGCTGGTCCAGCCAAGCGGCCAGTGCGGCGTTCAGCAAATCCAGTTCGGCTTGCGGAATGGCTGACAGTCCGGCGTCGCATTGCAGCGCCGGGGCCAGCAGGTTGCGGCTGGAGCGCAGTCGGGTCAGCACCACCTCGCCATGGCATATCGCACCTTGGGTCAGCGTCAGGATTTTGGGATTCTCAGCGATTTCCGCCACCAACGCCGTGGCCCGCTCGGCCAGCAACTTGGGCAGGTGCCGTTCCGCTGCCACCGACAGCAATTTCAAATCCGCATGGTTCGCCGCCGGGTCCGCCACAAAGCGGAACCCTTCCAATCGGCCGATCAATTCCCCATCCACTTGTATCTCATCACCCCGTATTTTTACTGGCAGTAGCGCAGAATCCACGCCGATGCCTCTCATTAATATCGACATTCTGCGATTTACGAATCTTTCGGTCAGCCGCGCGTGCAGGGCATCAGACAGCCGCGCTTCGACGGCCCGCGCCCGCGCCGCCATTTCTTCGCGCAAGGTCACCCAATCTGGGCGCTGGGTGATGTACGACCAGCTGCGCACCGCCGCGATGCGGCTTTGCAAGGCATCGATGTCGCCCGCCGGGTTATTCAGTTCAGCAATCCGCGCAGCGACATAATCGGTCGGCAGTGTGCCGCGCCGCAAGTCTTCCCACAACCGCGCGACAAACCGCGAGTGAGTTTCCGCGCCGTGCTGGCGGAAATCAGGCAGGGTGCAAACCTCGTGAAACCGCGCGACGCTGGCGCGGCTGCGCACGGTTTGGGCAATGGCAGGATCGTCCGCTAGCCGCCGCATGACGGCCAGGTCGATGGCCTCGGGCGCGGGGGCAAGCACCGGATCGTCGGGCGGGCACGATAGATCATCGATCAGCATGGCCAGGCTGTCATGCCGCGGTTGCGAATCGCGCCAGAACAGCTTGGTCAGCGGAGCGAATCGGTGCTCCTCGATCGCGTAGATTTCCTCTGGCGTGAATTCGGCGTCGTGGTGACCGGTGCCAGACAAGGTGCCGAACGTGCCATCGCGCTGGTGCCGTCCCGCCCGTCCCGCGATCTGCGCCATTTCCGACGTCGTCAGCCGCCGCTGGCGCACGCCGTCGAACTTGGACAATCCCGCGAACGCAACATGGCCCAGATCGAGGTTCAGGCCCATACCAATGGCGTCGGTGGCGACGAGATAGTCGACCTCGCCCGACTGGTAGAGTTCAACCTGCCGGTTGCGTGTTTCGGGCGACAGCGCGCCCATGACCACCGCCGCCCCGCCGCGAAACCGTCGCAGCATCTCTGCCACGGCATAGACTTGCTCGGCCGAAAACGCGACGATGGCGCTGCGCGGCGGGATGCGCGAGAGCTTTTTCGCGCCGCTATGGCTGAGTGTGGAAAAGCGCGGGCGGCTGACCACTTCGGCTTCCGGTACCAGCGCGCGGACCATGGGCTGCATGGTCGCGGAGCCCAGAATCATCGTCTCCTCGCGGCCGCGTGCGTGCAGCAGCCGGTCGGTGAAGATGTGGCCGCGTTCGCGGTCTGCGCCCAGTTGTGCCTCGTCCAGCGCCACGAACGCCAGATCGGCAGAGGTCGGCATAGCCTCGACGGTGCATAAGAACCAGCGCGCGTCAGGCGGTTCGATGCGCTCCTCGCCGGTGATCAGGGCGACGCGATTCGCGCCCTTGATCGCACAGACCCGGTCGTAAACCTCACGCGCCAGCAACCGCAGGGGAAAGCCGATCGCGCCAGATGAATGCGCGCACAACCGCTCGATGGCGAGGTGCGTTTTGCCGGTATTGGTCGGCCCCAGAACCGCAATGGTCTTGCTGTCGGCACCGCTATTCGGCTTTGCGTTGAGACGATTGGCCATTGATTTATATGTGTGACATCGGCCCACACCGCCCGCAAGCGGCGATTCCGTGAAGGCGCGATATATCCCCAACCATGACTGGCAGGCTGATCGGGTATGGCCCCGATGCCGCCCCAATTAAGCGAAGATTAACCCTTATGGCGCACGAGGGAATGGATTGAAATCAGGTGTCGCGGTCGCTTTTGTAGTGCCGCCGATGGAGGGGTAGTGTTCCAGCCGCGCGAGATGGGTGAACTGTGCATGGCTGGTCCGGTAACGGACGGCCCGGTTCCCATGCTCGTGACCCGGCAAGCGCGGGCAGAGTGGCGCGATCGGGTGCGCGATTGGGCGCGTTCAATCCGGCTTCCGAACTGGTCACATCTCAACTGGTCGCATCTAGACTGGGCGCCCGATCTGGCCGAGGAAATTGGCAGCCGCCGCTGGAAGCGCGGGCTGGCCTCGATGGTTGGTCTGATTCTGTTGGCTCTGGCCTTTTGGCCGAGCTTTTCCCCGCTCGAGGCCACCCCCGGATTCCATAGTGAAAAGTCCGCGCGCGATGAGTTTCGCAGTCAGCTGATCATGCCGCTTGGTCTTGGCGGTCAAAGCGGCCGGCATATGGCCGCCGGTTCGCTGGTCAGTCCGGTTTCAGAGGCCAACGAGCGCCCCCGCATCGAAATGGCCGCGATCCTGACGCCGGGTGACAGCTTTGGCCGCCTGTTGCAACGCGCCGGGGTCAGTCCTGCCGATGCCGCACAGGCGAGCGAACTGGTGGCCAACGCCGTGCCGTTGGGGACAATTCAACCCGGCACCCGCGTGCAACTGGTGATGGGCCCGCGCCCTGCTCCCGGTCAGCCGCGTCAGCTTCAAGGTTTGGCCTTCCGCGCCAAGCTTGATCTCGCGCTGGCGGTGAACCGGCATGGTGAGGCGCTGACGCTGGAACGTCGCGCGATCCCGGTCGACACCACCCCGCTGCGGATTCGCGGCACGGTCGGCCCCAGCCTCTACCGCTCGGCGCGCGCGGCTGGCGTTCCGGCGCAGGCTATTCAGCAATATCTGCAAGCGCTCGACAGTCACCTCGATCTGGAAGGCGATATTCGCCCCGGTGACAGCTTTGACCTGATCATGTCGTACAAGCGCGCCGGTAATGGCGGGGGCGGCTCGGACGGGCAGGCGGGAGACGTACTCTACGCCGGGCTTGATCGCGGCAACAGCCCGGTCACCGAACTGGTGCGTTGGGGCAACGGCGGGCAGTTCATGTCAGCCGATGCGATCACGCGTCCGGTGGTTCAGACGACAACCTACGGCGGCGGCTATAGCGGCGGGAGCGTCTGGTCGGGCGGCCTGTTGTCGCCGGTCAATGGCCGGATAACCTCCAGCTTCGGCATGCGCTATCATCCAATTCTCGGTTACACCCGAATGCATGCGGGCGTTGATTTCGGCGCGGCCTGGGGCTCACCGATCCGCGCAACGGCAGACGGGATTGTTTCATTCGCCGGACGGCACGGCGGTCATGGCAATTACGTGCGGCTCGATCACGGCGGCGGCCTTGGCACCGGCTATGGCCATATGAGCAGCATTGCGGTCAGCCCCGGTAGCCCAGTCCGCGCCGGGCAGGTCATTGGCTATGTCGGCTCCACCGGCCTCTCCACCGGGCCACATCTGCACTACGAAATGTATCAGAACGGCCGCACGGTTAACCCGCTCGGTGGAGCGAGCTTTGCCCACAACTCCGCGCCGATGCAGGTGCGAACGGTAACTCGTCAAGTCGATGCCAAACAACTCGCCGCCTTCAAGGCGCGGCTGGCGGAGCTCAAAGCCATCCGTCCGGGGGGCGCGCTGGGGGTGGCGAAGGACTCCATTGCCATGGCGATGCCGCGCCACACGGTCCTGCGCTGACAGTTGATACTCTGACTAGTTGATACCGGCGGGCGTTTCCGGCAGGAAGCTGCACATAATGACCACGCCAACTTATCCCGCCCTCCGCCTGCGCCGCACCCGTACCGCACCGTGGAGCCGCGCGCTGCATCGCGAGATTCTGCTGTCACCGGCCGACCTGATCTGGCCGCTGTTCGTCACCGAGGGCACTGCGGTCGAGGAACCGATCGCCTCGCTGCCCGGCGTATCGCGCTGGTCGGTTGACCTGATCGCCCTCCACGCCAAAGAGGCGATGGCGCTTGGCATTCCCTGCATTGCGCTGTTTCCCAATACCCAGCCCGGTCGCCGCGATCCGCTGGGCAAGGAGGCGCTCAATCCTGACAACCTGATGTGCCGTGCCGTCCGCGCGATTCGCGATGCCTGCGGCGACGGGATTGGCGTGCTGACCGATGTGGCGCTCGATCCCTATACCAGCCACGGGCAGGACGGTTTGATTGATGAGGCCGGTTACGTGCTCAACGACGCCACCGCCGAAGTGCTCATCGGGCAAAGCCTCAACCAGGCCGCAGCGGGCGCGGACATCATCGCCCCATCCGACATGATGGATGGCCGCGTGGGCCTGATCCGCACCGCGCTGGAGGACGCCGGCCACCACAACGTCCAGATCATGAGCTATGCGGCCAAATATGCTTCGGCCTTTTACGGCCCTTTCCGCGATGCGGTGGGCAGCGGCGGCTTGCTGAAGGGCGACAAGAAGACGTACCAGATGGACCCGGCCAACGGCGAGGAAGCCTTGCGCGAAGTGGCGCTGGATCTGGCAGAGGGTGCTGACAGCGTCATGATCAAGCCCGGCTTGCCGTATCTGGATATCGTCGTGCGGGTGAAACAGCGCTTTGAAGTGCCGGTGTTCGCCTATCAGGTCAGCGGAGAATACGCGATGATCGAAGCCGCGGTGGCAGCTGGGGCCGGGGACCGCGACGCGCTGGTGCTGGAGACTCTGACCGCCTTCAAACGCGCCGGTTGCTCGGGCGTGCTGACCTATCATGCCGCCCACGCGGCGCGGCTGCTGGGAGCTTAAACGCATGACTGACGTGACCATCGCCTCGTTCAATGGCAAGTCCCCGCGCATTCATTCCTCCGCCTTCATTGCGCCGGGGTGCCGGATCATCGGCGATGTCGAGATCGGGCCGGACGTCAGCGTGTGGTACAACTGCGTCATCCGCGGCGACGCCCACCGCATTGTCATCGGCGCGCGCAGCAACATTCAGGATGGCTCGGTCGTCCATTGCGACAGCCCCAAACCCAAACGGCCCGAGGGCTTTCCCACCATCATCGGCGAGGACGTGCTGATCGGCCACATGGTGATGATCCACGGCTGCACGCTGGAAGACCGTGCTTTCGTCGGCATCGGTTCGATAGTCATGGACGGCTGCCGGATTGAGTCCGACGCAATGCTGGCCGCAGGCGCGATGCTGACGCCGGGCAAGACCGTGCCCTCGCGCCAGCTATGGAGCGGCCGTCCGGCGGCCTACATGCGCGATCTGACGGATGAGGCGCTGGTGGATATGCAGCGCGGCGTGCAGGGCTATGTGCTCAACGGCCGGATGCATCGCGCGGCGCTGGAATCCGCCGGCTGAATGGCGCGTCCCAAGGCTGATCTGCCTGCCGCCGAGGCCATTCGCGCATTGATCGACAGCGAGGGGCGATTGGCGGTGCGCGTCACTCCGGGCGCCCGGACCGAATCGCTGGAAGTCGCCGATGGCCGCGTGCTAGTGAAAGTGCGGGTCAAGCCGGAGGACGGCAAGGCGACCGGTGCGGTGCTCGACCTGCTCGCCGCCGCGTTGAATGTCGCGCCCTCACGCATAGAATTGTTGCGCGGCGCAACTTCTCGGGAAAAGCTGTT
>JBDUBN010000420.1:0-2737 GCA_040004085.1 Novosphingobium sp. | reverse complement strand
TTCCCGATTCCGCGAAAGTCCACAGCCGATGATTCCCGCAGACCGCCCCCGCCGCAGCGCGCTGTACTTGCCGGCATCCAACGCTCGTGCCATCGAGAAAGCGCGCGGTCTGCCCGCCGACGTGGCAATCCTCGATCTGGAGGACGCGGTGCCCCCAGAGGCCAAAGAATCGGCGCGGGAAGCTGCAGTTGCGGCTGTTCAGGCGGGCGGTTTTGGAGCGCGCGAGGTGGCGATCCGCGTCAATGGACTCGATACTCTGTGGGGCGCTGACGATCTGACCGCAATCGCCGGATCAGGTGCGGATGCGGTGCTGGTGCCCAAGGTATCCTCGCCTGCTGACATCCTGCGCTGTCAGGACTTGCTCGTACCTGCCCCCGCGGCAATGCAATTGTGGGCGATGATCGAAACGTGCGGCGCGGTGCCGCATCTGGATGCCATCGCGCGGCTCTGTGCCTCTACGCGACTATCGCTGTGGATCATGGGGATCAATGACCTCGCCAAAGAAATGCGCGCGCAGCAGACGCCGGAACGCACCGCATTCCTGCCGATCATCAGCCTTGCCGTCTGCGCTGCCCGTGCGCACGGACTCGCCATTCTGGACGGCGTCTGCAACGAATTCCGCGACATCGACGTGTTCCGCGCCGAGGCGTCCCAGGGCCGGATGTTCGGCTTTGACGGCAAGAGCCTGATCCACCCCGACCAGATCGCGCCCTGCAACGAAATATTCTCACCAGACGCTAGCGAATTGGCATGGGCACAGGGTGTGATCGCGGCGTTTGCCCTGCCTGAAAATCAGGGAAAGGGTGTGATCAAGGTCGACGGCAAGATGACTGAACTGCTGCATCTGGAACAGGCAGAGCGGCTGATGGCAGTAGCCGCTCAGATCATGAAAATGTCGGAATAACCCGTCAGGGAACGAGGTAATTGGTGTCGGCCTGACCGGGGTCTGGCGAGTCAGATTGCCAGCGAACCGACCCGTAGGGCCGTTCCAGCCAGCGGCGCACGCGCGATCCGTGATCGGGGCGATTGAACTCATCGACTGCGGCCTGCACTTCCAGGTCGGCCTGAGTGTAGCGACCGCGCATCCGCAGATAATCGCCCCAAGTCGGGCAGTTATACCGCTCAAGCCACCTTTCCGGCCTCGCGATGTCGCGCGACAAGGTCCAGTTGAACCCGCCGTTGCGTTGACGCATTTTCTGCAAACGTCGCATCAGATCATAGAACGCGCGGGCGCTGGCTGGGTCGACATCATATTCCACTTCGACTGCAATCGGACCGGATCGCAAGTTCAGGCCCATGACGACCGCTACCTCATTGCCAAGCTCGGCCTCGTCCTGACCCTCGGCATCGCCGTCCGGCAGCGGGGCAATGAAGCCGATCAGCGTCGTCGCCATGACCGCCACTCCGGAAAGCGCCAGCGCGAAAGCCAATCCGTGCTGCGATGCGACGACACCCCACAACCATGCGCCAATGGCAATGCCGCCGGTCAGTGCCGACGAAAAAAGCGACAAGGCGCGCGCCGTGACCCAGCGCGGGACCGACATCTGCACGCCTACGTTCAGCATCGCCACGGTCAGGATATTGCAGGCACCGTTGAGGAGCAGAGCGAACCAGATCAGCACCAGCGAATGGCTCCACGCGACAAACAGCAGCACCGCGCCGGTTGTCATCGCGAACACACGGATCGCGTGTTCTGTGCCCAGTCGCTCTCGCAGCGGGCCGGTGAAAAGCGCCCCCGCCACAGCGCCAATGCCCACCGCGCCGAGCAAAATGCCATAAGTACCCGCATCACCGTGCAACTGGTCGCGCGCGATCAGCGGCCCCAAGGCGACAAGCGCGGAGGTGGTCAAGCCGAACAGTAGCGAACGGATCAGCACGATCCTGACCGGCGGCGAATGCAAAGCATAGCGCGCGCCGGAAACGATCGCCCGATCAATCCGCTCTGGCGGCAAGCGTGAGGGCAAATGCTTGCGCGTCCAGAAATAGAAAGCAATCCACAGGGGAATGAAAAAAGCTCCGTTAATGGCAAAAGCGACCTTGGCTCCGGCAGCGACCACGATCAGTCCGCCCAAAGCCGGGCCGACGCTGCGGGCGACGTTATAGCTGATCGTCCCCAGCGCGATGGCTGCGGGCAAATGTTCCTGCGAAACCTGCTCGCCAATCGATGCCTGCCACGACGGACTGAACAACGCCACGCCCGCGCCGATCAGCGTGCAAAAGCCCAGCAGCATCCAAGGCGTGGTCAGCCCGGCGTAAGCCAGCAGGGCCAGTGTAGCGCCGCTGAGGGCCGAGAAGCCCAGGCCGACCAGCGCGATCTTGCGACGATCAAACATGTCAGCCACCGCACCTGCAGGCAGCGCGACCAGCATCAGCGGTAGCATCATCGCGCTCTGCACCAGCGCCACCATGCTCGGCGAATTGGTCATCCACATCATTTCCCAGGCGGCGGCCACGCCAAGGATAAGCTGGCCGAGGTTGGAAAACAGGCTGGCGAACCAGATGTTACGGAATGTCTTTTCGCGGAGCGGCGCCAGCGCGCTGCTGTTCCTGATCTGCAATTGCTTAGCAGAATCTGCCACTCGTTATCCCCTGTGCCCGGAGTCGGGCGAATCTACGTTCGTCCAGAGTATCTGGAAAACGACACGCTCGTGGATCGCGGCGGCGATGCTGCGACGCG
Source organism: Novosphingobium sp. (assembly GCA_040004085.1). GTDB lineage: Bacteria > Pseudomonadota > Alphaproteobacteria > Sphingomonadales > Sphingomonadaceae > Novosphingobium. Next base: position 60 of record JBDUBN010000420.1, on the reverse strand, counting down.
CAACTGCCGCCCTGCCTCCCGCGCATTGCCAAATGCACGGGAGGCTACCAAATGGCAAAC
>JBDUBN010000419.1:0-2743 GCA_040004085.1 Novosphingobium sp. | reverse complement strand
CCCGAATCCTTGGCCGCCTTCACTTCCCCCGCCAGTTCGGCGACGAACTCGGGATCTATGCCGTACTGCTGGCTGCCCATCAGCACTTCGCCCGACAATTTCAGCAGGATTCGCTTGAACGAAGGGGCCGAGAGGGGTTGAGACATGGTGCGGGAATCCGGTAAGGAAGACTGATGTTGCGCGCGGTCCTTAGCCGCCAAGGGGCTGGCACGTAAAGGGATACACTGTGGGCAAACAAGGCCGCACGCGGCGTCGCTGGATTTTATGGCTGATCGCGGCGGTTATCGCGGTGACGGCGGTGATCTGCGCAGTGATCGCGTGGCGCGATACCATGGCCGATCCGGTGGTCCGCCGCGCGACGATCACCCTGCCCGGCTTGCCCCCCGGAACACCGCCGATGCGCGCGGTATTGATGTCTGACCTGCACGTTGCCCGGCCCGATATGCCACCCCAGCGGCTGGCCCGCATCGTAACGCAGATCAACGCCCTCCACCCCGATATCGTGCTGGTTGCCGGAGACCTGATCAGCGACCGGCACCCGATGATCTGGCGCTACTCGTTTCGTGACGCGCTGGCCCCCTTGGCCGGTTTGAAAAGCCGATTCGGCACCGTGGCAGTGCTGGGCAATCACGATCAGTGGCGCGATCCGTCTCAGGCCCGGGCGGAATTGCGCCGCCTGGGTATTGAGGTACTGGACAACGTCGCAACCCGGCGCGGGCCGCTGGTGATCGGCGGACTTGGCGACACCTTTACCCATAACAACCGGCTGCGCGCGCTATTGAAGGCGCTTGGTCCGAACCGGAGCTCAGCCATTGTCCTCAGTCACAGTCCCGACCCATTCCCCCGCCTGCCCCGCGACATTCCGCTGATGCTGGCCGGACATACCCATTGCGGCCAAATCCGCTATCCGTGGGGAGGCAGTCCGCAAACGGGGTCATATTACGGTCAGCGCTATGCGTGCGGGCGTGTCGACGAGAACGGGCATAGCCTGATCGTCACGGCGGGACTCGGGACCAGCGTGATTCCGGTCCGTTTTCTGGCCAAGCCGGACGTGTGGCTGGTCACCCTGGTGCCGCCGGTCGACTGAACGCCACATACAAACGGGGCAGAGGCTTTCGCCCCAACCCCGTCTGAATTCCCCATAAGGAGAGGTTAGCTTACTTCAGGCCAGCCGCCGCAGCCACTTCGGCGGCGAAATCGGTTTCGACCTTTTCAATGCCTTCGCCCAGCTGAAAGCGGACATAGTCCTTGAGCACGATCTTGGTGCCAGCGGCCTTGCCAGCCGCTTCGACGACCTGAGCGACAGGGGTCTTGTTGTCCATGACAAACACCTGGCTGAGCAGGGCGTTTTCCTTGGCGAACTTGGCGACCGCGCCGTCGACCATCTTGGCCTGCACGTCAGCGGGCTTGCCGCTTTCGGCAGCCTTTTCGGCCGCAACCTTACGTTCGCGCGCGATCATGTCCTGATCGAGATCGGCGGCATTCAGCGCCAGCGGGAAAGCCGCGGCGATGTGCATGGCGATCTGCTTGCCCAGCGGTTCCAGCACGTCGGCACCGGCTTCGCTTTCCAGCGCGACCAGAACGCCGATCTTGCCGAGGTTCGGCGCGGCGGCGTTGTGCATGTACGGCACGACCAGACCCTGCTCGACGGTGATCGTCTTGGCGCGGCGCAGCTGCTGGTTTTCACCGATGGTGGCAACATTGCTGGTCAGCTTTTCGCCAACCGTGCCGCCGCCGGGGTAAGCCGCGGCTTTGAGCGCTTCAATATCGTCCGAAGGCTGCGCCAGAGCGGCCTGCGTTGCCGAGCGGACGAAATCCTGGAACTGGTCGTTCTTGGCGACGAAGTCCGTTTCCGAGTTCACTTCCACGGCAACGCCGCGTGTGCCCGAAACCGCAACGCCGACCAGACCTTCAGCCGCAGTACGGCTGGACTTCTTGGCGGCCGCAGCCAGACCCTTTGAACGCAGAAGATCAACCGCAGCTTCCATGTCGCCGCCGGTTTCGTCCATCGCCTTTTTGCAATCCATCATGCCGGCGCCAGTGCGCTCGCGCAGATTCTTCACGTCAGTGGCAGTGTAAGCCATTGCGTATATCCTCTTGTAAATGTTGAGCCGCCGGGCCCGTGGACCCGGCGCGCTGCAATTTCGTTACAGGTTTGCGACCTCAGGCAATCAAGCCTCAGGAGCAGCCTCTGCCCCAACCTCTGCCGGAGCGGCTTCCACCGCAGCTTCAAAGGAAACTGGCTCTTCGGCGGCTGCAGGAGCGGCGATGGCTTCTTCAGCAATCGGCTCTGCAAATGCTCCGAAATCGGCACCCGAATTGACGACGGCTTCACGGCCACCCTTCTTCGCGGCCTGAGCAACGGTTTCGCAGTACAGGCGCAGGGCGCGGCTGGCGTCGTCGTTGGCCGGGATCGGGAAAGCGATGCCCGAGGGATCAACGTTCGAATCGAGAATGCCGACGACTGGAATACCTAGAACGTTGGCTTCCTTGATCGCCAATTCTTCCTTGTTGGCGTCGATGACGAACATCACGTCAGGAATGCCGCCCATGTCGCGGATGCCGCCAAGCGACATTTCCAGCTTGTCACGCTCGCGCGTCAGCTGGAGAACTTCCTTCTTGGTCAGACCGGCAGTGTCGCCGCTGAGCTGTTCTTCAAGCGTCTTGAGGCGCTTGATCGAACCCGAAATGGTCTTCCAGTTGGTGAGCATGCCGCCCAGCCAGCGGTGGTTGACGAAGTGCT
>JBDUBN010000418.1:0-2756 GCA_040004085.1 Novosphingobium sp. | reverse complement strand
AACGTCGCCGAGGTCAAGCGCGGCAGCGTGGCGGCGAATGGCGGCACGCAACGCCTGATCAAGCAATTGCCCTATGCGATAGCGATGAAGCTGTTGCTGACTGGCGAGACCATCTCGGCCCGCGAAGCCGAACGCTGGGGCCTGATCAACGACGTTGTGCCGACCTGGCAGGACGTTGTTCCAAAGGCCATGGAATATGCGCGGACCATAGCCGCCAACGCCCCTCTTGCGGTCCAGGCGGCCAAGGAGCTCGCACTGCGATCGATGGACCTTCCTCTGGCAGAGGGAATCCGGCTGGAACAGGCCTTCGTCAATTACCTGTTCCACACCGAAGACGCGGTGGAAGGCCCGAAGGCCTTTGCCGAGAAGCGCAAGCCCAACTTCCAGGGTAAATAACATCTATCGCGCTGCGCCCCCTATGTCCGCCCAGATCTAAAGTGGATATGTCACCTCTTGCGGGATTGCGGGTTGTCGAACTCGGCACTGTGGTTGCGGGGCCATTCGCGGCGTCGCTGCTGGCCGATCTCGGCGCCGACGTGATCAAGGTCGAACGGGCCGGGCAGGGGGACCTCCTGCGCCGGGTGGGACCGGGACGGGATGGTATCACCGGCTGGTGGGGCGTTAGCAGTCGGAACAAGCGTTGCGTCGGGATCGATCTGAAATCGCCCGAGGGTGTCGGTCATATGCGACGGCTGCTCAGCAGTGCCGATGTGATGATTTCCAATTATCGCCCCGGCGCGCTGGAGCGTCTTGGGCTCGGCCCCGCTGATCTGGCGGCGCTCAACCCTCGGCTCGTCCATGTCACGATCAGCGGCTACGGCTCTCCGGGTCCTAAAAGTCATCTGCCCGGCTTCGGCAAGATCGCCGAGGGAATGTCCGGGATCGTCAACCTGACGGGCGCACCGGACGAGTTGCCACTGTTCTGCGGCTTCTCGCTTGGCGACACATCGACCGGACTGTTTGCGGCGCTTGGGACGATCTTCGCGATCTATGCGCGCGATCGGTGCGCGGGCGCGGGCACGGCGCTGGAGGTGGCGCTTTACGACAGTTTGCTGCGGGTCACGGAAGCACAGTTCATCGACGCTGGCAGGATGGGGTACTCCCCCGTTCGCACGGGCACCAACTATCCTTACGGCGGAGGGCGTGACTGCCAGTGGCCGCGAATTGTCACGGCACAACTCAACGATGGCAAATGGGTTGCGATCCTTGTGCCGGACGAACCCGCCGCCCGCAGGTTCATGTCCCGATCGGGGCTGGGGGATAGCAAAGGCCCGGATCTTGCCCACACCTGCGCCGAAAATCTGCGGGCGTGGACAGCCCTGCACACGGCAGAAGCGGCGCGCCGGGAGCTTGCGCGACATGGGTTCGAGTTATCGCCTGTCCTTGATGGCGAGAGTCTCGTCCGCGACCCTTACATGCGGGCGCGGGGCGATGTTCTGGAGGCTGACGACGCAATTCTTGGGCAAGTTATGGTTCCGGGGCATATCGATCCGGCGATGGCGGCGTCGGCTGTGCGGTTTCATTGGGCCGGGCTTGATGATCCGGCAAAGATTGAGTGGCAAGGGCCGCCGCTGGCGGTGGGCACCGGGCACGGCGAGACTACCAGACGGGTACTGTTTGAAGACCTGGTTGTTGTCGAGATCAGCGATACGCCGGGAGCGAGCTTCACCGCTACGCTGTTTGCCGACTATGGCGCTTCGACCTATGTGCTGGAGCAAGTCGCTGCCCGCTCGCCGATGAATTTGGTTTCGCCCGCATTGTCGTCTGCGCTGAACCGCAACAAGCATCGCGTTGTGGTCAACGGGCCGGAAAACAGGGATATCGTCGAAGCCTTGCTGCGGCGAGCTGACATCGTGGTTACCGATGTGCCAAGGCGGCGCTGGTCAGAGCATCCCTGGCTGGCAAACATCGAAGGCACGCCCAATGCCCCGGCCATTGTCTCGGTCTTTCCGACTGGCGCCGATCTGCCCGAGCTGTGGCCGTGGAGCACGCACCCGGCGCTGGCGGCTGCGGCCAGCGGATTGATGGCGATTACCGGCTGGGAGGATGGCCCGCCCGTGCAACCCGAAGTACCGCTGGCAGACTATTGCGCAGGCGCGCTCGCGGCCCTGCGCGTCGCTGCAGCGCTGTGGCGCGGTTCCGCCAGGGGACTGGTCGTCGAAGAGCCGATGCATCGATCCTTGATGCGCATGATCGAATGGCAGTGCCCGGCAGCCTCAGTACTCGGCCAACCGGCCCTCAGGCAGGGCAACAGTCTTGCCCTCGACATGGGGATGGGATCGCTGTGCCGCTCAAGCGACGGCAAATACATCTCGGTCTCTGCTGTGGGCGACAAGATCGTCGAGCGCCTGCTTCGCCTGATTGGCGGTGATACATTGCTTCAGGATCCGCGGTTCGAGACCATACGCGCACGCACGGATCATGTCCGGGTAGTGTATGAGATAATGCTCGACTGGGCCTTGCTGCATACCGCTGACGAGATCATGCAGTTCGCGGTCGATCACGACATCGTCATGGGAATCGTCCACGACGCGCGCGGGATCGAGGATGATCCCCAGGTCCAGGCCCGCGGCAACCTCATGAAAGTTGGCGAGGGAGAGGACCGCTTCACTCTGGTCGCGCCCATGCCGCGCTTGACTGATTGGATCCGGCCCATGCGCCCCGAGCGGCGAGAGGACATCGCAAGTTTGTCGCGATTCCTCGCAGACCCACCAGTCGCGGCACCACATAGCTGGCAGGAATAATGGATTAACCCT
>JBDUBN010000077.1:0-9231 GCA_040004085.1 Novosphingobium sp. | reverse complement strand
GCGCCACGCGCATGGTGTGGCTGGCGGAAAAGCCCAGCTTGCGCGCGGCTTCCTGCTGCAGCGTTGAGGTAGTGAACGGCGGATAAGGATGGCGCTTTTGCGGGCGGGTATCGACCTCCTCGACGCGGAAAGCCCCGTGCTCGACGGCCGCCTTGGCGCGGAGCGCAATTCCCTCCTCACCCAAGCTAAGCTTTTCAAGCTTTTGCCCTTCAAACTTCACAAGACGTGCGAGGAATTCCGTGCCGTCCTGCTCCAGTTTGGCAAGCACGCTCCAGTATTCCTGTGGGCGAAAAATCTCGATCTCACGCTCACGCTGGACGATCAGGCGCAGCGCCACCGACTGCACGCGGCCCGCACTTTTCGCGCCCGGCAGCTTGCGCCACAGCACTGGCGACAGCGTGAAGCCGAACAGGTAATCGAGCGCGCGGCGGGCCAGATAGGCGTCGATCAGATCCTGATCGAGTTCGCGCGGATGCTTCATCGCCTCGGTCACGGTGGCCTTGGTGATGGCGTTGAAAGTGACGCGTTCGACATGCTTGGGCAGCAATTTGCGCTTGGCCAGCAGTTCGCGCACGTGCCACGAAATCGCCTCGCCCTCACGGTCAGGGTCGGTGGCGAGGATCAGACGGTCAGCGCCCTTGACCGCATCGGTGATCGCTTTCACCTGCCGCGCCTTGTCGCCGTACAGTTCCCAATCCATCGCAAAGTCATCGTCAGGCCGCACCGAGCCGTCCTTGGGCGGCAGATCGCGGACGTGGCCGTATGAGGCCAGCACCTTGTAATCGCCGCCGAGATACTTCTCGATGGTTTTGGCCTTGGCGGGGGATTCTACGATGACTAATTGCATGGGAAAGCGATTGCCCCTTACGTGTGTATGTGTGCGCGATGGTGAGACGGGGATTGCGGAAGCGTCAAGACCCTAACGAAACCCGCCCCGCCGCATGCCTTACCAGCCGCCCCGCCAATTCCAGTTCCAGCAGCGCCAGTTGCACCGCCGCCGGAGCCTCGCCCGATTGGCGGATCAGTTCGTCGATGGCGACCGGGGCGATGGTCAGCAGCGCAGCGATGTCGGCGGCGGCGACTTCGAGATCGGCCTCGCTCATTTCATCCGGCCATGCCTGATAGCCGACCCCGCCCTCACGGAAGGTGCTGCGCGGGGCGCCGGTGAAGCCTTGCAGCAGTTCCAGCACGTCTTCGGGGCGCTGCACCAGTATCGCGCCGTCGCGGATCAGTTGGTTGCAGCCGTGAGAGCGGCTGTCGAGCGGGGAGCCGGGGATCGCCATGACTTCGCGCCCGGCCTCCCCTGCCAGCCGCGCGGTGATCAGCGAACCGGACTTCGGCGCGGCTTCCACCACCAGCGTGCCCGCAGCGAGGCCCGCGATGATGCGGTTGCGCGATGGGAAGTGGCGGGCGAGCGGTTCGGTGCCGGGGGGCTGTTCGGCGACCAACAAGCCTTCTTGCGCCACCTGTTCCTGCAAGTCGGCGTGTTCGGGTGGATAGGCCACGTCGATGCCGCTGGCGATCACGCCGACGGTGCCGCCGCCGCCCTGCCCTGCGGACAGCGCGCCACGGTGGGCAGCGCCGTCAATGCCGCGTGCAAGGCCGGAGACAACCGCCAGCCCTGCCTCCGCCAAGCCTGCGCCAAAATCGCGCGCCAGCTTCACCGCTGCGGCTGAGGCGTTGCGGGCGCCGACAATGGCGACGGCGGGGCGGCTGGCGACTTCCGCTTGGCCGCGTACCGTCAGGATCGGTGGTGCGCCTGCATATTCAGCCAGCATCGGTGGGTAATCGGGCGAATCGTGAAACAGATAGCGCGCGCCTGATCGCTTTACAGCTGAAACCTCGGCCTCAATTCGGGAGACTGGCGCAGGCCGGTAAGGCGCGCCGCCACGTGCCGCCAGATCGGGCAGCGCATCCAACGCGGCCACGGCATTGCCGAAACGGCGAAGCAGCTGCGCGTAGCTGACCGGGCCGATGTTGGGCGAACGCAGCAGGCGGATGCGGGCGAAGGCTTCGTCTTGGGCCAGATCGAAACGGGTCAATTCGTTCAAGATTTGCTGCCTACTTTTGGTTCAGTCCCGGCGCGCAGGCGGGCGATATTGGCGCGGTGGAGGTACAGTACCAGCAGTGCCAGCACCGCCAGCGCGGGGACGAATTCATGCAGGCCGAGTGCGAACGCGGCGAGCGGCGCGGAAATCGCCGCACACATGCCGCCGAGCGAGGAAATGCGGGTGAATGCCAGCACGCCCAGCCAGACACCTGCGTAAACCAGCCCAATTGGCCAGGCGAGGCCCAGCGCCACGCCCATCAGCGTCGCCACCCCCTTCCCGCCACGAAACTTCAGCCAGACGGGAAAACAATGCCCGATCACCGCTGCGAGTCCTCCCAGCGCGGGATCACCCTCCAGCACATGGCCCGCCAGCCACACCGCGGCAAAGCCCTTGGCCAGATCGAGTAGCAGGGTGGCCGCCGCCAGCCCCTTGCGCCCGGTGCGCAGCACGTTGGTCGCGCCGATGTTGCCCGACCCGATCTGCCGCAAGTCGCCCGCGCCGGTCACCCGCGTCAGCAGCAGTCCAAACGGCACCGAGCCGAGCAGATACCCGACGGCCACGACAAGCAAGACGGTACTGGAAATCATCGGCATTCCCCCTAATACCGTTTCCATATCCGCAGAGCTTGCATTCGTGCAGCGGAAAAATAGGAATGCCGCCGATATGGCCGCGCTTTTTAGATGAGGATGCGCATTTGTTGAACCCTGCCGCGCCGATCCTGCTGTTCGATTCGGGCGTGGGCGGGCTGTCGGTGCTGGCGGAATTGCGCAAGGTTCTGCCCGACGCGCCGGTGATCTACGCCGCCGATTTGGCCGGGCTACCCTATGGCGACAAGAGCGAGGCGGACATTGCCGCGCGGGTTTGCGGGCTGCTGGGGCGCATGGCGGAGCGGTTTCAGCCCCGGCTGATCTGCATCGCCTGCAACACCGCCTCAACCATTGCGCTGGCCATGGTCCGCGATGTACTGGAAGTGCCGATTGTCGGCACGGTTCCCGCGATCAAACCCGCCGCCGCCATGACCAAAACCGGGGTAATCGGCTTGCTGGGCACAGCGGCGACGATCCGGCAAGGCTATGTTGATCGGCTGGAGGCGGAATTTGCCGCCGACAAGCGCCTGCTCCGCTTCGCCGCGCCCGAACTGGTCGCGGCGGCGGAGGCCAAGCTGCGCGGCGATGCGGTGAACCCGGCAGTATATGCCCGCGCGGCAGAGGGCTTGCGCAGTCAGCCTAGCGGTGAGAGCATCGACACCGTGGTCTTGGCTTGTACGCACTTCCCGCTGGTAGCGGAGGAACTCGCCGAGGTTTTCGGGCCGCACGTGCGGTTTGTCGATGGCGCAGCGGGTATCGCGCGGCGCATCGCTTACCTGACCCAAGGCCAGCCGTTTGCCCGCAGCCAGCCGGATTTCGCGCTGTTTACGGGCAATGGCGAGGGCGTGACTGCGCTTGAGCCCGCCCTTTCGCGCTATGGGCTGGCACGCGGGTTGTTGCTGTCTGGCGGCGCGGCTTGACCCGGCAACTGAACCTGTTTCTGCTGGCGCTGCTGCTGCTGATCGGCGCGCCGGTGTACTGGCTGCTGCTGGATACCTCACCATACGACGCACCATCGAAGCATCTGGACATCGGCGAACTGCGCCAACTGGCCAATTCAATGCCAGGTCAGAAACCCGGCGCGGTACGGCTCGAACTCTCGGCCTGGAAACGCCTGCCCGGCGATCTGCTGGCGGCGGGCAGCGGGCTTAAACGGCGGATGATCGGGGTGATCAGCTTTCAACTCGAAGTACCCGGCAGCGGGCCAGTGGTGATCGACACCGGCACGTCACAGCGGCTGGGAGCGGCGTGGGGCGACGAAAAGTTCGATCCCTATGCACAGGCCCGGATCGATCAGCAGTTGCGGCAGGCCAGCCTTATTCTGGTGACGCACGAACATTCGGACCACTTGGGCGGCTTGGCCGAATTTGCTGCGCGCAAGGACGCTGGCGATGTGCTCTCCCGCATGATGCTGAACCCGGCGCAGTTGCGGGCGGCGGGGGCCTCTCCCCAATTGCATTGGCCGCACGGAGTGAAACCGGCGCTGGACGGAATCAACCCTCAAGCCGTGGCCCCCGGCGTCGTGGTCATTCCCGCGCCGGGACACACCCCCGGATCACAGATGATCTTCGTCCAACTGGCCAGCGGCGCGGAATATCTGTTCACCGGCGATACCGCCAGTCTGGCCGCCAACTGGCGCGAAGTGCGGCCCCGCGCGCGACTGCTGAGCGATTTTCTGGCCCGCGAAGACCGGCCTGCGGTAATTGGCTGGCTCAAGGCCATTGCCGCGCTGAAACAGGCTGCCCCCGGACTTCACGTGATGGCCAGCCATGATTATGATTGGCTGATTGATCCACCTAACCGTACCGGCGTAATTCGGCTCTCTTCCGCCACACCAGTGAAACTCTCTGGCACTTGATCGCCAACTAGTTTAGTGGCGCGAAAATATGCCGCGTAGGGCCGATGCGGGAGGGCCAAATGCGGGCGGACCAGTGCAGCAGGATCCTATTGCAGTGAACTACGACCATATCTTCGATCAGGCGATTGAGCGGCTTCACGCGGAAGGCCGTTACCGGGTGTTTATCGACATCCTGCGCAACAAGGGGTCGTTTCCCAACGCGCGCTGCTTTGCCGGGCATAACGGACCCAAGCCGATCACCGTGTGGTGCTCCAACGATTACCTTGCCATGGGCCAGCATCCCAAAGTCGTGGCCGCGATGGAAGAGGCGCTGCACGACGTGGGCGCGGGCAGCGGAGGCACGCGCAACATCGGCGGCAACACGCATTACCATATCGAACTGGAACACGAACTCGCCGATCTGCACGGCAAGGAAGGCGCCCTGCTGTTCACCAGCGGCTACGTTTCCAACGACGCGACGCTGTCCACCCTGGCAAAGATTCTGCCCGGCTGCGTGATCTTTTCCGATGCGCTGAACCACGCCAGCATGATAGCCGGTATCCGCAATTCGGGCGCGGAAAAGAAGGTCTGGCGGCACAACGATCTGGAGCATCTGGAACAGTTGCTGGCTGAAACCGACGTCGATGTGCCCAAGCTGATCGCGTTTGAAAGCGTCTATTCGATGGACGGCGATGTCGCCCCGATCCACGCGATCTGCGATCTGGCCGACAAGTACAACGCGCTGACCTATATCGACGAAGTCCACGCGGTTGGCATGTACGGCCCGCGCGGCGGCGGCATCAGCGACCGGGACGAGGCGGCGCACCGCATCACCATCATCGAAGGCACGCTGGGCAAGGCATTCGGCGTGATGGGCGGCTATATCGCGGCTGATAAAAAGATCATCGACGTGATCCGCTCTTATGCTCCCGGCTTTATCTTCACCACTAGCCTGTCGCCAGTGTTGGTCGCGGGTGTGCTGGCCTCGGTCAAGCATCTCAAGGCTTCCAGCGTCGAGCGTGAGGGCCAGCAGGCTGCCGCTGCCATGCTCAAGCAGCTGTTCGCCGATGCGCGGCTGCCGGTCATGCCATCGACCACGCATATCGTGCCGCTGATGGTCGGCGACCCGGTCAAGGCCAAGGGGATCAGCGACATCCTGCTCGCGGAATACGGTGTCTACGTGCAGCCGATCAACTTCCCCACCGTGCCGCGCGGAACGGAGCGCCTGCGTTTCACCCCCGGCCCGGCGCACACGCCCGAGATGATGCAGCAGCTCACTCAGGCGCTGGTCGAGATCTGGGACCGCATGGAAATGAAGCTCGCCGCCTGACCTGAGCAGCGAACAGCGCTTCGGCGTCTGATAATTCTCGCACTTCACCTGACTGCCCTTACCCTCTAGGGGCAGTTCCATGAGCGCATATGACATCCACATAATCGGCGGTGGCCTCGCTGGCAGCGAAGCGGCGTGGCAGTTGGCCCGGCGCGGACTGCGGGTGCGGCTGTCGGAAATGCGGGGCACCGGCGAACGCTCGCCCGCGCATCAGACTGACGCACTGGCCGAACTGGTCTGCTCCAACAGCTTTCGCTCGGACGATCACACCGCCAATGCCGTCGGCCTGCTGCACCACGAGATGCGCGCCGCGGACTCGTTGATCATGGCGGCGGCGGACAAGGCTAGCGTTCCTGCCGGGTCCGCGCTGGCGGTTGACCGCGATGTGTTTTCTGCCGAGGTGGAGGCCGCGCTGGCCAGCTTGCCGACGCTGGAGATCGTGCGCGAACGGATCGATGTTCTGCCTGAAGCGGGCATGACCATCGTCGCCACCGGCCCGCTGACAGCGATGGGCCTTGCGGAAAGCATCGGCGCGGCCACCGGCGCGGATGCGCTCGCCTTTTTCGATGCAATTGCGCCCATCGTCTACCGCGACTCCGTCAACATGGACGTCGCGTGGATGGCGTCACGCTGGGACAAGGGCAGCGGGCCGGACGGCGACGGCAAGGATTACATCAACTGCCCGATGGACCGCGATCAGTACGTCGCCTTCCGCGAAGCCCTGCTGACCGGCGACAAAACGGTGTTCAAGGAATGGGAAGCGAACACCCCCTATTTCGACGGCTGCATGCCGATCGAGGTCATGGCCGAACGCGGTGAGGATACCTTGCGGTTCGGTCCGATGAAGCCCGTCGGTCTGGATAACCCGCACACTGCGTCGCCAGAATTCCCGCAGGGCCGCTGGCCTTATGCGGTGGTGCAGCTCAGGCAGGACAACAAGCTCGGCACGCTGTGGAACATGGTCGGCTTTCAGACCAAGCTGAAACACGCCGAGCAGGTCCGGCTGCTGCGCACTATTCCGGGGCTGGAAAACGCCGAGTTCGCGCGGCTGGGCGGGTTGCACCGCAATACCTTCCTCAATTCGCCCAAGTTGCTCGACCGGCAGTTGCGGCTGAAGTCTGCCCCGCATATCCGCTTTGCCGGACAGATCACCGGGTGTGAGGGCTATGTCGAAAGTTCGGCGGTAGGCCTGCTGGCCGGGCTGATGGTCGCGACCGAACTGGCGGGCAAAGAATGGACCGCCCCGCCCCGCACCACCGCGATGGGCGCTCTGCTCAGCCACATTACTGGCGATGCCGAGGCCGAGAATTATCAGCCGATGAACGTCAACTTCGGGCTGTTTCCGCCGCTGCATGACGTGAAGAAAAAGTCCCGCAAGGCGGCCTATACCGACCGTGCGAAGGCTGACCTGTCAGGTTGGGTCAAGCTCCTCGTCGCTTGAATCGGGGTTGAGTTCCGGCGCGGGTGTCGGCTTGCCAGTTTTGCCATGAATCACCGGCGGCTTGGCGCAACGACACAGCGGTTGCTGGCCCGGTTTAGGCTTGGTGCTGAGGAATTCGCGGCGATCAAGCTTGATGTCGCCATTGGCGTCCGCACCCTTGAACCGGTTCGAGGTCTTGACCGACCATTCCTCAAAACTCAGCAGGTTATTGCCGTCTGTATCGAGCTTACGGAACGCGGCGGCGCGCGGGGTCAGCATTTCGACGCGGGTGATGATGTTGTCGCGGTTCTTGTCGAGGCGATCAAAGCGCTTTTGCTCGCGCGTCGCCTCGTTGGCTTCGGGTGGTGCTTGCCCCGTCAGGCCTTTGCCATCGGCATCGGGCAAGGCATCGGCGCTGGGCAGCGCATCGGCCAGCATGGGCAGCGCCTTGCCAATCTCGGTCGCGGCGCGGCCCTGCCACCAGAACAGGCCCGCCGCAGTCAATAACAGCGCGGCGAACGCACCCAGCACAGTCCGGTTCATCTAATTCTCCGTATCTGTGCCGTTAGTACAGCAGCTGAGCGGCCAAGCAAGCCGATCCGCAGGGCAATCCCCAGCGCGGCGGGCGAAGTAAGCGCGGCGGGATCGCTGCGGGCCAAGGCACGGGCTGACACGGCCTCCAGTATCGCCAATGGTCGCAACACCCGGCCTGCCGAACCAGACGGCGGCGGCAAGGCCTGCCACAACACTTGGACCACCTCCCGCTCAGCCGGATCACCCAGATGCAGCGCCAGATCGGCGAGCGCCCAGCGCCGCGCCAAGTCAGCGGCTTTTGCAGGGTCTGCGCCATGCCTTACAGCCAACCAGACCATCGCTTGCGCCCGGCCATTGGCAAACTGGTTAAATACTTCTTGATTCAGGGATGATTCGCCCAGCAGTGATTCCCAGCCATTAACCAGCGAAATCAGCCCTTCCCGCGCTTCGACCCCGCCGCCCAGCATGGCAATGCGGGCGAGCAGCGGCTCGGCTGGCGGGTTCCCGGCGCTCAGCGCTTCCAGCTTTTCGCGCCACCATGCCAGCCTGATCTGCCCCAGCACCGGTTCGCGCGATTGACGGAGGACGGCAGCCAGCCGCGCATCGAGCGCCAGCACAGTCAGCCAATCATTCCGGCACTTTGCGGGCGCATAGGCCAGCGCCAGCCGCGCCAGCGGGGTCAGCGCGTCTTGCAGAGCGGCAGCCTGAACCGGCGAGGAGGATGGGTCGTCAGCCATGGCCCCGGCCATCCGGCGGGCGGGCAAGGCTGTCAAGCGGCAAGCGAATTTTTAGAAGTCGGCGTTAACCTTGTCTTTGCGGTAATTGGTTTACCCCGCCCTATGTATACAGCCTGATGGGTTGATACACGTATCAGGGGGCTCGCGTTGTTAAACTTTCGTGCCTTGTTCCGCGCACTTCGCAAAGACAGCGGCGGTAACGCGATTTTGCTGGTGGCCATGGGCTTGCCAGCACTGATCGGCGCGTCGGGCCTCGCGGTCGATGTCGCGCAGTGGTACATGTGGAAGAACGAACTGCAATACGCCGCCGATCAGGCCGCGATTGCCGGTGCCTGGGCACGCACCGACACCACGACACAGGACAACTATGTCGCCCGCGCGCGGCAGGAATTCACCGCCAACCTTTCTTCAACCTCTAGCATCGCCTCCACCCCCGCTGTATCGCTGACCACCATATCGAGCACCGCCGTGAACGCCGTGGCAGTGACCGCATCGGCCACCCGGACGCTGCCGTTTTCAGGTTTTGTCATGAGCCGGGGCGTGACCGTATCGGTGTCTGCCGCCGCGACATTCGCGGCTGGACAAGCCTATACCAGTTGCATTCTGGCGACTGACCCAACCGCAAGCGGATCGGTGACCATCAGCGGTACTTCTACGCTGACCGCCGGTTGCGGCATTGCCTCGCTGTCAACTTCAGCATCGTCCATCGTGGTCAACGGTAACCCGGATATCGAT
>JBDUBN010000417.1:0-2759 GCA_040004085.1 Novosphingobium sp. | reverse complement strand
ACTTATCCTGAGGATTGAGGAACAGACATGGCTATCACGGCACAGCAGATCACCTCCTCACTTGCCGCCGATGGTACGCTGACGGTCGCGCTGCAGGATCGGCAGTTGCCTGATCCACAAGGTTTCGAAGTGCTGGTGCGGATCGAGGCTGCGCCGATCAACCCGTCAGACCTTGCCCTGCTGTTTGGTGCGGCAGACCTTGCCAATGCGGAATTTTCGCCCGGCAAAGTCGTTGCCAATCTGCCCGCCGCGGCGATGGGGGCGTTTTCCGGGCGGTTGGGAGAGGCAATGCCGGTGGGCAATGAGGGCGCCGGAACCGTGATAGCGGCGGGCAGCGAAGCTTATGCCCAGTCGCTGATTGGCAAACGTGTTTCCTGCAGCAGCGGCGGGATGTATGCCAGCCACGTGATCACCGACGCACGCCGCTGCATGCCACTGCCAGACGGCGTGACCGCAGAACAAGGCGCGGCCGCATTCGTCAACCCGCTCACCGCGCTGGGTTTTGTCGAGACGATGCGCAAACATGGGGTCACCGGCTTGATCCACACCGCCGCTGCGTCAAATCTCGGGCAGATGCTGGTCAAGCTCTGCGCGGCAGAGGAAATTCCGCTGGTCAACGTGGTGCGTTCGGGCGAGCAAGTCGCGATCCTGAAGGCGATTGGCGCGGAACACGTGATCAATTCGTCCGATGAGGATTTCTTCGCGCAACTGGTCGCAGCCATTGCCGCGACGGGCGCGATGATGGCCTTTGATGCCATCGGCGGCGGCAAGATGGCGGCGACACTGCTGACCGCGATGGAAGCCGTGGCGAGCAATGGCGCGCCCTATAGCCGTTATGGCAGCGATGTGCCCAAGCAGGTCTACATCTACGGTATGCTGGACACCGGGCCGACCATTCTCAAGCGCACATTCGGCTTCACTTGGGGCGTTAATGGCTGGTTGTTGATGCCGTTCCTTGCCTCTGTCGGGGCAGCGGGCGTTGCCGCTATGAGTCAGCGCGTGATGAGCGGACTGACGACCACGTTCGCCAGCCGCTACAAGGCGCGGGTATCACTGGAGCAGATGCTGACACGCGATGCGGTGCTGGCGTATAATGCCCGGGCGACGGGTGAGAAGTATCTGGTGGTGCCGTAAGTTTGGCCTGCTCAGCCTTGGTTTGTCGCAGAACGGCTCCTTGGAGCATCGTGTGCGATACCTTAACCAAGCGTCATCCCGGCGACGGCCGGGACCCAGCCCTTCTGCACACCAGGCCGCGAAGCGTCGCCACTTTCTTTGTTTGGACGCTTCTTGGTTTGGACTGGGTCCCGGCCTTCGCCGGGATGACGAATAAGATTAAAGGCAGCTTGCGCTAAGATTTTACGTGGTGAGCGCGAAACTCAACTCACCCCTTGCCCACCACACTCTCAGGCAAATCCGTGCCGAACACGCGCTGGTAATATTCCGCCACCAACATGCGTTCCGTCTCATCGCACTTGTTCAGGAACGAGAGGCGGAAGGCGAATCCGGGGTCTTTGAAGATCGCGGTGTTTTGCGCCCAGGTGATGACGGTGCGCGGGCTCATCACGGTGGAGATGTCGCCGTTCATGAACCCCTGCCGGGTCAGTTCAGCGACCTTGACCATCTGCGCCACGACCGCGTCGGCAACGCCGGTGGACTTCTTGAGCACGATTTCGGCTTCAACAGCGGCGGGCAGGTAGTTCAGCCCGACGACGATGTTCCAGCGGTCCATCTGGCCCTGATTGATCGCCTGTGTGCCGTGATATAGCCCGCTGGTATCACCCAGACCGACGGTGTTGGCGGTGGCGAACAGGCGGAACCATGGGTTCGGACGGATCACCCGGTTCTGGTCGAGCAGTGTCAGCTTGCCCTCGGTTTCCAGCACGCGCTGGATGACGAACATCACGTCAGGGCGACCGGCGTCGTATTCGTCAAATACCAGCGCAGTCGGCGTTTGCAGCGCCCACGGCAGCAGGCCTTCGCGGAACTCGGTGACTTGCAGGCCATCGCGCAGGACGATGGCGTCGCGGCCGATCAGGTCGATGCGGCTGATATGCGCGTCAAGGTTGATGCGGATGCACGGCCAATTGAGGCGCGCGGCGACTTGTTCGATATGCGTCGATTTGCCGGTGCCGTGATACCCCTGCACCATGACACGGCGGTTATAGGCAAAGCCTGCCAGAATCGCCAAAGTCGTGTCGGGATCGAATACATAGCTGTCATCAAGATCAGGCACGCGCTCGTCAGCTTCTGAGAAAGCGGGGCACTGCATATCGATATCGATGCCGAAATGTTCGCGCACGTCGATTGTCTTGTCCGGCGCGTCCATAACGGTGCTGGCGTGGGCGTCGGGCTGGGTGTCTGAAATCTTGGTCATTGTGCCCCTCGCCTATACGCGGCGGCGCGTGGCTGCAATAAAGTTTGCACAACGAATCACCACCCGGGGGAAAGTTACATGAAAATTTTCGGCAGTTTGTTCTCGCCCTTCGTCCGCAAGGTCTATCTGGTAGCCGCGGAAAAGGGTGTGGCGATCGAGGCGGGAGTGGGCGGACCCGGCAATTATACCCCCGAATTCCTCGCCGTCAGCCCGTTCAAGAAGATGCCCGCGATGGTCGACGGCGATTTTTCGCTGGCCGATTCGACGGCGATTTGCGCCTATCTCGATGCCAAGTATCCCGATCCGGCGGTCTATCCCGCTGACCCGCAGCAGCGCGGCAAAGTTGTGTGGTACGAAGAGGTGGCGGATACCATCATTCCGCCGG
>JBDUBN010000416.1:0-2767 GCA_040004085.1 Novosphingobium sp. | reverse complement strand
CCAGATAATGCGGCAAGTTGACGTCAAATATCTGTTCAACAGGCAGCGTTAGCCTGCCCGTTCCCAAGTCATCGGCAATAAGAAACAGATTGCCGAGTGCAACGCCCGCACCCTGCCGAGCGGCCTGATATGTCATGCTGAGTGAATCGAAACGGATGCAGCGAAGGTCCGCCATCGAAGGCAACGCCAGATCATCGAGCACCGCGCTCCACAATTCCGCTTCCCGCGGCGACATCAGAACAGTTTCAGAAAGCAGCCGGTCTGGACTGATCCAAGGCTGTCCGGCGATCAGCTTTGGCGAACAGACCAACGCAAGCGAAGTCTCGAACAGTCGGTCACAGCGAAATTCATCACCTGCCGGTGGCCGGCCGGTGAGCGCCATGTCGAAATCATCGTCACGCCACTCGGCGTCCTTTATCGAAAGGTCGAATTCCAGGCGGATTTCTGGGTGTTGAGCCTGAAAATCAGCCAATCTGGCGGCCAGCCATTCGGTAGTGAATGTTGAATAGAACCGTAACCGTAACGAGTTGTCGCGTTCTTTATTGGTCGCCAGACGATGGCTTGCGGAGTCTATTTCATCAAACGCTTTTGCTACCGTTTCGAGATAGGCGGCGCAGTCTGCGGTTGGCACAACGCCCGAAGATAGTCTGCGCAGCAAAGTGCGACCGAAATATCCCTCCAGCAAGGTCACATACCGGCTGATCGCGCCGACTGACACGCCCAATTCCTTTGCCGCCGCCGAAAGACTTCCGCGCCGTCCCGCAGCTTCCAGCGCGCGCAGGGCTTTAAGCGACGGCAAGCGGTAACGCACTGCGGAACTCCATCAGATACCAAACCCCGGGTTGCATCGCTCTGATTTGCACTGCGAATTTCCACCCTTTGGGCGCAGGCAGGATCAAAGTCGGAACGGATACTCAACACCCATTGCTTATCACGGGCGCACACCGGGGTTTACAAAATTGTCACTACCTTTGTCGTGCCACGACTGGCAAGCCGTGGATAGCAAGAATAATTCAACGCGGGAGTGATGCAGAGTGACGGCTTCAACATTTGATTACGACGTGATCATTGCGGGTGCCGGTCCGGTGGGTCTTACCATGACCATCGAACTTGGCCGCCGCGGCATCAGAACACTCATCATGGAGCGCGATCCCACGACTGCACCGTGGCCGAAGATGGACCGATCCAACGCGCGCACCATGGAAATCTACCGCCGCATGGGCATCGCCGATCGCGTGCGCGCACTGGGCTATCCGGGCGACAATCCTATGGACGTGTTCCTTGTGCGCACCATGAACGAACCGCCCATTGCCTGCATCCCGTTTGCCTCCGTCGATGAAAAGCGCGCGCAGGTCGCGGCCTGCACCGATGGTTCGCTGCCGCTCGAACCCTATCAGTTGGTCGCGCAGAACGATCTTGAGCCGCTGCTGCGCGAGGTTGCGGAAAAGGAAACACCCAACACGGCAGTCCGCTACGGCCTCGAACTGATCGGCTTCCAGCAAGATGAAAACGGAGTAACCGTGCAGGCTCGCCGCACTGGCGGGGCCGAAATGCCACCCCCCGATTCCCCGTCCGATCTCGATGCAGATGTGGCGGACACGGCGGATTCAGATGGCATCGAAACCTTCCGGTGCCGCTACCTCGTCGGCTCCGATGGTGGTCGTAGCACCGTACGCAGCCTGCTGGGAATTCCGATCGAAGGCATTTCCGCACCGACCGATCTGCGGCAAGTCATCTTCAAGTCGGATGACCTGTACGAACGCATGGGCGTGCCGAAGGGACGCCACTACAGCTTCATCACCGGAGGACACCAACTGGTCGCGCAAGGCTCACGCAAGGAGTTCACCCTGCACAGCCCGCTGCCAGCCGAAACGGACTTCAAGAAGCTGCTGCGTGAGTTGATCGGGTTCGATTGCGATATCCGCATCGAGCATGTCATTACCTGGCGCCCGCACCTCCGGATCGCAAGATCCTACCGTGTGGATCGCGTATTCATGGCCGGTGATTCCATTCACCTCGTCATTCCGACCGGCGGGCTTGGCATGAACACCGGCGTCGGCGACGCCATCGACCTGTCGTGGAAGCTCGCGGGCACCATCAAGGGCTGGGGCGGACCCGAACTGCTGAATTCTTACGAAGCGGAACGCCGCCCGGTTGGCGTCCGGAACCTTCAGGCTTCGGGTTGGGCTGCCGACGGCGCTTTCTTCTGGCCCCAAACCGTGACACGCGAAGCGCTTGAGTTTGGCCCCGCTGGCGAAGCAGCGCGCGACAAGGTGGCGGCAACCTTCATGAACTTTCACGGACGGATGCACGGCATGGTCGGCACCGAAACCTGCTACTCCTATGCGGGATCGACGATCGTCGCGCACGAGCCGGGCAACCTGCCGCACTGGGAAATCAGCCGCATCGTACCGCATGGCCGTCCCGGCATCCGCATCCCGCATATGTGGTTAAAGGATGGCCGTGCCATGCAGGACGTTTTGGGCGATGACTACACTTTGCTGGACCTTACAGGAGCTTACGACAGTACCGCGATGGAGGCAGCTTTCGAGAGGATCGGTGCCCCGCTGAAAGTGGTCCGTCTGGATGAACCGCACGTCCGCGACACCTTGAAGGCCTCTGTGCTTTTGCTACGCCCGGACCTGCACATCGCGTGGCGGGATAGCGGCTATCCTGCGCCTATAGAGGATGTCGCGCGCGTCGTAACCGGGCACGGTCCGGGTTTCCAGGCCTGATTGGGAGAGCAGAAAATGTTGCGTGAAACGGG
>JBDUBN010000415.1:0-2769 GCA_040004085.1 Novosphingobium sp. | reverse complement strand
ATGAAGAACTGGCTGTTGGCCGAGTTCGGGTTTGACGAACGCGCCATCGAGCAAACGCCGCGTACATGCGGTTCAGCGTTGAATTCGGCTTTCAGGTCTGGCTTGCTCGAGCCGCCCATGCCGGTACCATCGGGGCAACCGCCCTGCGCCATGAAGCCAGGAATCACGCGGTGGAACTTTACGCCGTCGTAAAAGCCTTCGCTGGCCAGTTCCTTGATCCGCTCGACATGGCCGGGGGCCAGATCGGAGCGCAGCTTGATCTTCACGTCGCTGGTTTCATCTGCGCCGGTATCAAGCGTAAGGGTAAGATATTCATCAGACATGGGTGTGCTCCTCGCGAATTTGCCGCTGATATAGGGCCGCGCAGAAGAATGTCACCCCTTGGCGGCACCCCGCTGTTGCAATTGCGAAACTGCGCCCTAGACCGCATGGAATGTCGTCTGAACAACTCGATCCTGACCTGCTGCATAACGCTGCAAATGCGGCGGGGGACGAACTCGCGGTTGATATGGAGTATCGCGAACCGGCGAAGCAAAGCGAAAGCCTGGACGACGAAAACCGGCTGAAGTCCGATTTCGTGCGCAAAGTGCGCGATGCGCTGGAGAATAACGAGCAGGGCCGGGTCTATGATCTGGTCGAGCCGCTGCATCCTGCCGACATCGCCGACTTGTTCGAGCTACTCCACGCCGACGAACGCTTGGCTCTCGCCCGCGCCATCACCGACCTGATGAGCGCCGAGGTTATCGCAGAGCTCAACGACTGGGTGCGCGAACTGCTGGTTGAGGCGCTGCCCGCCGAAACTGTCGCCGACATCGCCGAACAGCTCGAAACCGACGACGCCGTCGCGATGATCGAGGATCTCGATGACGACGACCGCGAGGCGGTGCTGGCCGAGATGGAGCCGGAAGACCGCGCCGCCATCGAATCAGCGCTGTCCTTTCCCGAGGAGACCGCAGGCCGCCTGATGAGCCGCGACTTCATCGCGGTGCCCGAGCATATGACCGTGGGCAGCCTGATCGATTATCTCCGCGATAATCAGCAGCTTGCGACAGAGTTCTGGGAAGTTTTCATCGTCGACGCCCGGCATCATCCGGTGGGCAGTTGCGCCCTTAGCTGGATCTTGCGCACCCCGCGCGACATCCCGCTGACCGATGTGATGCAGCGCGATCAAACGCTGATCCCGATCGACATGGATCAGGAAGAAGTCGCGCTGCGGTTCCAGAAATACGCGCTGATTTCGGCCGCCGTGGTAGACCTATCGGGCCGACTGGTCGGCCAGATCACCGTTGATGATGTCGTCCACATCATCCAGGAAGAAGCGGGTGAGGATGCTCTGCTGCTGTCCGGTGCCGGCGACGGTGACATTAACGAACCGCTCCACCTCACCTTCCGCACCCGCGTACTGTGGCTGCTCGTCAACTTGCCGACCGCCATGCTGGCGGCGACCGTCGTCAGCCAGTTCGACGCCGAGATTGCCCGCTATGCCGTGCTGGCGACGCTGATGGGCATCGTCACCGGCATGGGTGGCAATGCCGGGACCCAGACCTTGGCCGTGGTAGTGCGCGCGATTGCCACCAACCAGTTGACCAGTTCCAACACCGCCCGCGTCATCGGCCGAGAATTTCGCATTGCCATGGCCAACGGCGTGTCGCTCGGGCTGGTGATCGGACTGGGTGCCTTTTTGATCTGGCACTCGGTGCCGTTGGCGCTGGTGTTCGGCAGCGCGATCCTGATCAACAATATGGTCGCGGGACTGGCCGGGGTGTTCGTCCCCGTCACGCTGGATCGGTTCAACATCGACCCGGCGACTTCGTCCGCGGTGTTCGTGACCATGTGTACCGATTGCATGGGCTTCCTCAGTTTTCTGGGGTTGGCGCGACTGGCCGGAATCGGCGGCTGAACTGTGCCCCTTCATCTGACCAAAGTCGCCTATGGCGCGCAATCGGCGGAAGATATCCACTCATGGTTCGCCTCGCGCGGGGCGGAAGCACGGCTGACCACCCGCTATCTGCCAAAGCGCCATGCCGAGATTCTCGACGGCGGATCGCTGTTCTGGATCTACAAACACCAACTCATCGCCCGCTCACCGATCTTGCGGTTTGAGGAGGCGGAGCAAGGCCGCACGCACATCGTCATCGGCACCGAGTTGATCGACGTCTACCCCCAGCCCAAGCGCGCCCACCAAGGCTGGCGCTATCTCTCCGACGAAGACGCCCCGCGTGACCTGAACAGCGGTGAGGATGTGGGCGAGGTCATGCCGGGGCGGCTGGCGAGCGATCTGGCAAAGTTGGGTCTGGTTTAGGAGCGAATTCCCACTGCTCCACGCAAAACTCCATTCTACCGTTTTTTCGCCGGAGCCGGGTGTTCCTTGAAGAAGGTGCGGGCTTGGCCGAGCATGGTTTCCCACCAGTCCACCACATCGGCGAAGTTGACCTGATTGAGGCCACCGATTGTCGTCACGTCATAGCTGATCGACAAGGTCTGGTCCTTGGGATCGAACGACATGGCGCTGAAACGCTTGTCCTTGTTCCATTGGTTGGCGAGGTCCGCTGAATTGACCGGGTCTTTTTCATAGGTAACCATGAACCCGATCGAGGTGCACTTTGCCCCATCGGTGCAGCCGTAGAAAAAGATGTCGTAGTCATATCCGCTGGCAGAAGTAGATATCTTCGGGTTGCTGGTGGCCTCGCTCTTGCCCAGCGTCGCCTTGTAGCCCAGCGTTTGCAGCGTGTTGACGATGCCCGCCGGATTGCTGGCGCAGATGTAGCT
>JBDUBN010000076.1:0-9314 GCA_040004085.1 Novosphingobium sp. | reverse complement strand
AAGGACAACAAGCTGTGCTTCCTGCGGCTTGAAGGCAATCAGTGGGGCAATGTCCCGATGAACCTTGAACTGCGTTTGTCGGTTGAAGACAGCCCGAACTCCGCCGCTTGCGTCATGGACGCGATTCGCTGCTGCAAGGTCGCGCTTGAGCGTGGCGAAGGCGGGGCGCTGATCGGTCCGTCGGCTTATTTCTGCAAGCATCCGCCGCAGCAGTTCAACGATGACACTGCCGCGCAGATGGTTGAGGAATTCATCAGCGACGCCGCCCTCGCGGCTGAATAAGCGCTTTACGTCTACGTAAAAGCGGCGTTGGTTGTCTGGATTGACAACCGACGCCGCTTTTATTTGCCCTTCGGAATTGTGAAGCCATGGACGCATTGATCATTGCCGCCGGTTTTGGCAGTCGCCTGCGCGAACTGTCGGTGTCAAAGCCGCTGACGCCGGTGGCGGGCGTGCCGCTGATCGAACTGGGCGTGCGTCAGGCGCAGGCAGCGGGTGTTAACCGCGTAGTCGTCGTGACCGGGCATGAGGCAGAGCGGCTTGAGGCATTCCTTGCCGAACTCGCCACGCGCTGCGGGATAGAGATCGTGGCGACACGGATCGCTGACTGGTCAACGCCGAACGGCTTTTCGGTCATGGCCGGAGCGGCGCGCATCGAGGGTGATTTTCTGCTGATGATGGCCGATCACATTTTCGTCGCCGACATCCTCGCGCGTCTTGCGCAGCAGGGCAGCGCGGACCGGGGCGTGACGCTGGCGATTGACCGGCGGATCGACAGTCCGCTGATCGACCCCGATGACGCCACCTGGGTCGAGACCGATGCGCAAGGCCGGATCAAGGCCATCGGCAAATCCATCGCACAGTATGATGCGGTCGATTGCGGCGCATTCCTCGCCACGCAGGAACTGCCTGCGGCGATTGCCGAGGCGATTGCGGAGGGCAAGTCAGGCAGCCTGTCAGACGGCATGCAAATCCTTGCCAATCGCGGCCGGGCGGCGACGTACGACATCGGCACTGACCCCGCTACCGCATGGTGGCTCGACGTTGATGATGCCCGCGCGCTGGAATTGGCTGATGCCGAGACCCCGGCCAAACTGTCTGCGATCTACGCTACGGTTGTCGCCTGAGGGGTTGTCGCCTGAGGGGTTGTCGCCTGAGGCCGCTTACGGGTATTTCATATGCACCCGCGTCAGCAGGCCGCTGTGAGTGATGTTCAGCCGCACCGAGCTGAATTTCGGCAAGCCCAGCAAAGTCGTCGGGTTATTGGAAAAACCATAGCCTTCGGTCGGCAGACCCAGCCCGCTGCGGTCAAACTTCTGGTTGGCGTTCTCGTCATGGTACAGCGCCAGCGCATAAACGCCAGGCTTGGGCACAAAAATGCAGCCCGTGGTGGTCCCGGCCGCCGCATCCACCCGTCCGACATACATCGACCCGTGCTTGATCAGAAAGCGTTTGGATTCATCAGCGTAAAGCGTGATCGCCAGCAGCCCCGAACCTGAGCGCAAGCCATCCGCGACCACCGTAATCCAGGTGGAACTGACCGGCCCTGTGCAACCCGCTGGCGGCGCGGCGCCCTGCGCCTGTGCGCTTTGGGCGCAGAGACCGGCCAGCCCGAAAATGGCGGCGCGGGCAAATCTCAACTTTGGCATCGATATTGGCATCGATTGGAAATTCCTGATCTGTGGGAGAGTGCGGAAGATATTGCAGGCGGTGCGCGGCGGGCGGACGCAGCAAAAACGGTGCTGCACCAGACTATCTTCTCCCCCCATATAAGCCGCACCGCGATTAACCGGGGCCGAACGCAAACTAGGGCACCTCTGCCGCCAAATGCAAGTGCGTCGCGATAGTTCCGCCAACCACCCGCCCCTGCTGCAGCGTGATCGTCTGATCGGCAATCGCCGCAAGGCTCCCGCGGTGGCTGATGATCACCACCGTCAGCCGTCCTTTCAGGGCCACCAGAGCACCGGCAATGGCGCGCTCGTTCTCCTCGTCCAGCGCGCTCGTCGTCTCGTCAAGGATCAGCAGCGACGGCTGGCGAAGCAACGCGCGAGCCAGCACGACGCGCTGTCGCTCACCACCCGACAATTGATGGCCGCCATCGCCAATCAAAGTGTCCAGCCCCTGCGGCAAGGCGGCAACAAACCCGGCGGAGGCATCCTCCAGCGCACGGCGGCAATCGGCCTCGCTGGCATTTGGCGTGGCCCACATCAGGTTATCGCGGATGGTGCCGAAGAACACCACGGGTTCCTGCTGCACATACGTAACGCGGGTACGCCACGCGCGGCGCTGCGCCGGCTCGAGCGGATGCCCGTCGATCATGACCGCGCCGCTATCGGGCGAAATAAGTCCGGCGAGCAAATCGGCCACCGTGCTCTTGCCCGCACCAGAAGGTCCGGTCAGAGCGGTAATGCCGTCAGCGGGGATGGTGAAGCTGACCTGATCGAGCGCAACCTGTTCACGGCTGGCGAACCGCACCGTCACGCGATCAAACGTGATGTCCCTCGCAAACGCGGGCGCATCAGCGTGATCGCCCTCCGGCTCACGCGCGGCTTCAGCCTCGGCAATACGCGACCGAACGGAGGTGATCATCGGCTGGCCATGCGCCCAGTTCTGCCACGTCTCCTGCAAGCTGCCGAGCATCGGCAAGGCGCGGGCGAACAGCGCGACCAGCGGCAGGATCGCCGCCGTACTGGCGTGCCAGTGATTGATCGCCAGCCACACCAGCCCCGCCAGCACCACCGCGCCGCCACCTTGCAAGGCGATATGGCCGAGTCCGAAATCGCGCAAATAGGCATATTCCGCGCGCCGCATTCGGCCAAACCCGGCGACACCGTCCGCCGCCGCGCGGGTCTCCATACCAAAACTTTTGATCACCCGCAGCCCGTCGAGGTTATCCGACAAGCTCCCGTGAATATCGGCATAGGCCTGCTGCAATTGCTCGCCCAGTTCCCCCGCCCGCCGCCGCATGCCGCGATAGCCGACCAGCACCAGCGCGCCGCTGACCATTCCGGCAAGCACCACGGCTGGCGATATCGCTATCGCCGCAAGGCACAGGGCGGCCAAGGTGATGCCGGTGGCCAGCCCGGAGACCGCCTGACTGACCGCAATGCTGATCCGGTCGATACTGGTGATCAGCAGCCCGGCGTTGTCCGATTGCCGCATCGCCGACAGCACCCGCCAATCGCAATGCAGCAGCGCATTCCAAGCCCGCGTCCGCAGCCCGTCAATCAGTGCCACCTCAAAGCGCAAAGCCACCAGCGCCCGCAGGTGATTGACCACCGAGCGCAGCAGCACCAGCACGACATAGATCGCCAGCAACGGCCCGATGGCTTGCGGCACACCGATCCGCGCCAGCCACATACCGAGCGCGCCCGAATGCGCCGTACCATCGCCCAACGCGCCCAGCACCGGCACCAACAGCAACAACCCGAAGCTTTCCGTTATCGCCGCCACCAGCGTCAGCGCCAGCAATTGCCCGGCCAACGACCTGTTCATTTGCCCCAGCAAGAACCTCAGGTCGCCTGATGTCGCGGCTTTCATGGCTTCTCCTGACAGTTCCCAGCAACCCTGACCGGCGGGCAGCGCGCAGTCAATACGGCGGTAACTACAAGCCTTGCTGGCCTGTGAGCAGTCTGCCAGATGGACGGGATGAGCATGCCCGCCCAATTTGCCCCGCTGTCCGCCGAACTGGCGCTGCTGGCGGCCTGCGATCTGGACAGCGATACCGCACTGGCCGCTAGACTAGCAGCGGGCGCCAACCTCGATTGGCAGCGGTTCGAGGCGCTGGCATTCGGCAACGAAATGGCCGGGCTGGCAGGCGCACGGCTGGCACAAGTCGCGCCGCAGGCCGTGCCGCCGGACACAGCTGAGCGGTTCCGCCTCGCGCTTCAACAGCAAAGCGTCATGCAGATGGCACAAGCCGCCGAGGCCGCCGCGCTGACCCGTCGGTTCACTGCGGCGGGGGTGCGGTCTATCGTGCTGAAAGGCATGGCGGCGGCGCATATGCTCTATCCCGGCGACCCGGCCTGGCGGGTATCCTGCGATATCGACATCCTGATCGATCAGGACGAACTCATTCACGCGGACGAGCTTTTGCGGGGCGCAGGATATCAGCGGACTTGGCCCGAAGCCCCGCCGGTGGACGGTGCGGACATGTTCAACCTGCTGGCCAACGTGTTTAATTACCTCAGCCCCAACACCGGGCTGGTGATCGAACTTCACCACCGGATCACGCTCAACCCGCACTGGCTGCCGGTGAGTTTCGCGCGTTTGTACGAGGCATCGGTGGAAATCGAGACGCGCAGCGGCGTGATCCGGGGGCTGGATGGACCGCTGCTGGTCTATTACCTCGGCCTGCATGCGCTGGCGCATCATGGCTATCGGCTGAAGTGGTTCTGCGACATCGCGCGCGCCCTGCGGCGGGCTGGGGCGGAGCGCTGCGCGGAACTGATCGCCGGGCAAAACCCGCCGCTGGCCGCATTCCCGGCAGAACTGGTCGACAACGTGCTGGCGGCCATTAACGCCGCGCTTGGCGAAGCACCCAGTGCACCGCACCTCATGCAAGCTGCAGCAGGGCGCATCCTGAGCGACATGGAAGACCCGGTCGACCTGCCATCATCGCGCAGCCTGTCTGGCTTGTGGGTGGAACTGCGCTTTCTGCGCTTTCTGATGCGCCTATCGCCCGGGCTGCGCGGCAAGGGCGTGCAGTTCCTGCTCACCGCCAGCGATCCCCGCGATGTTAGCGCGCTGGGGTTGAGCGCGCGTTTTGCGCCGATCTATTCCGTGTTGGGGCCATTGTTAGCAGTCTGGCGGGGCGTCAGGCGGTGAGTGCCAACCCATACTGGTACGACGCCGAATGGCTGCAAGCTTACCAGCATGCCAAGTCTGTGATCGCTCAAGCCGCGCCTGACAAGTTGGCGGAGTTTGTCAGCAGCTTCGATGTCCTGCGCACCGATCCGGCTTTCACGGTGCGCCATCTGCCGAACCTGTTCGACGACGCCTTGATCGCGAGCTTGCGGGCGACTATCCGGGCCCTCCCCAAGGAACTGATCGAAATGCATGAAATGCGCAGTTTCGGGCGCTTTATCGTGCATAATTTCCCCGCCTTCACCGCGTTGCAAGCCGAACTGACTGACCGCGTTTCGGCCTGGGCTGGCGAGGTAGTTGAGCCCTATTACAACTTCCTCAGCCTCTATACCCGCATGGGCAAATGCGATCCGCACCTTGATGCGCCGCTCGCAAAGTGGACGCTGGATGTGTGTATCGACCAAAGCGACGTCTGGCCGATCCATTTCAGCCAGACCGTTCCGTGGCCGGAAACCGCGCCTGAAGGCCCTTACGATCCCCGGTCCGATCCGGCGCTGCACTTCACTCAGGCGCTGCTGAATCCGGGCGATGCGGTGCTGTTTTCCGGCAGCAGCCAGTGGCATTATCGTGATGCACTTGCACAAGCCGCCGCCCCGGCAGGCCGCACATTCTGCGATCTGCTGTTCCTTCACTACATCCCCAAAGGAACAATGCGGCTGATCAATCCCAACGAATGGGCCGACTTGTTCGGCATTCCCGAACTGGCGCGGACCAAGCCGTTCGACATGGGCAAATGAGCGTCAACCAGTAACCAGCAGGCGCTTTTCCACCAATTGGCCGACCAGCGCCAGCATGTCCGTTTCCAGCACATCGCGCGCGACGTCATAATCCCCGGCCATCTGCTCGCAAGCCTGCGCCAAAGTGCCGCCCTGTTCCAGCACGCTCCACAAGCGCCCGCCGATCGGGTCCAGCCCGAAGTAGGTGCCGCTGGCAAGGTCAAGCAGCATCGTCTCGCCGCCCACTTCACGGGCGACGACATCGTCAGACAGGGCAAAAGTGTCAGTCAGGTTCACGTGGCGAGGACTCCGGTTCGCGCATGGGTCAGAATCGCGTCCCTAACCCCGCGCAGATCATCATAGCGGCGCGGATAGTCCAGCGTAAAGCACTCCACTGCCTCGGCCAAGCGGGCCATCTGGTTGAAATGCGTCCGCATGCGCGGGCGGTCTTCCACGTCGAGCACAAAGGCGTGCTGCATGAACGCCGATAGTGCCGCCGCCGGTTTCATTCGCTCGATCCGCACCCGGTCGCTGGGGCCGTCGAGCAGCACATAGATGGCGCGCAACGGAATAGGGTCACGCTGGAATGGGACTTGTGCGCTGGACCCGACGTGGCTTTTCACTTCGTCTTCATCGCTGCTGTTATCGCTGGCTGCACCGTCCAGAACCGCGCTCTCGCTATCTGGCCACAGGCGAATATAGGGCAGACTGGGTTTGGCCCGATAGCCAGTGCCATCCGCCTCCAGCACCAGTCCGTCGTCGGTCAGGAACGGATGCCCGGCGCGGGCGAAACTGGCCGCCAGGGTCGATTTCCCGCGCCCGGACTGGCCGAGAAAACCCAAGGCGCGGCCCGCTGCAGCCACAGCACTGGCGTGCAGCACGAGGCCACCTGAGCGGCTTTCGATCATCGGAATGATCTGGTTGTTGAACAGCGCGGTGATCAGGGCTTGCGGCACATCGGGTGCGGGCGTGCAGGTCAGCGTGGCGCCAATGGCGAAATCCGCGCGCTCAGGAAAACGCAGCACATAGTCTGAGCCTCTACGGTAGAATTCTATCGCCACCTCGCCGTCAGGCGAAAGCCAGCGGTCATAGGGGAGCGCGTCCAGCGGCGCTTGTTCGCGGGCCGGGAACTGCTCGAATTCATGCGCCACTGGTGGTTCCACAGGCGGTGTTGCGCGCCAGTTCATCGCGGACAAAGCGGCTCATCGCTTCTGCCGATGGCAGCATGCCCGGATGGTCGCGGAGCATGGCCTGTTCGATTTCCGCTGCGGTGCGCTGTCCGTCGATCAGCCCGAGAAGCAACGCCCGCGCCTGTGCTTGCCCCGTCAACTGCGGCACCCGGTCGGGTGAGGTGTTCAGTGCCGCCGGGTCCAGCACCAGGCTGTTCCAGTTGGACTGCTTTTGCCGTTGCCCGCTGCGCGGCACATGCGCACTCCAGACGATGGTGCCCGAATCGTGGCGGAGCGAGATGCTGACCTCGATCGCGTCGCCGACCAGAACGGCGAGCGGCTGGTCGAACGGCAGGAAAACCTGACCGCGATGAATCTTGTCCTCGGCGAGCGGCGAATTGGTCATCCAGACCGACTCGGCCAGCTCGCATTCGAACCACCCGGCCAGCCCATCCAACGTGCCATCGTGCAGGGCGGTGATCGTGGCCTTGAAAGCGAAATGTTCGGGATTGTCGACCGTTAGATCGATCTCACCCAATGCTGCCGGAGCGGTGACGATGTCTTCGGGTTTGAACTTGCAGGCGTGTTTGGTGTTGACGCCGTATTGCCGCAACCAGTGGAATTGTCCGGGAATGCCGTCCGCGATCCAACTGTCGGCCTTGCTGCGGCAATCGTCAGAGGCAGCCCCGGCGGTGATCAACCTGATGCGGCGCGGCATCACCGTGCCGCCGGGCTTGAGCAGGCGGCGGCGCAGATCGCCGATCATCGCGATAATGCCGTAATCAAAGCCGAAATAGCCGACATGGTCGCAGATGATCAGATCGACGGGTTCCGGCACGGCGGCGCGGAACGATTGCGCACGGATGCAGGTGTAGCGGTCGCCAAGGCCCGCGCGGTCTAGCGTTTCACGGGCGACGTCGATGGCGGCGGTCTCATCGATGCCCCAGACGTGACCGGCACCCGATTGCAGACACAACAGGCCGAGCACTCCGAAACCGCAACCTGCGTCGATCACGCTGGCGGCGGGAATAGCGCCTGGAGTCAGACCAGATGTCAGGGTTGCAGAGATGGCTTGCTGATAGCGTTCCAGCCGGATCCGGTCAGCAATGTAGCCCAGATGTTCGTCCAGCATGGCGTCATTTCAAAGCCGCAACAGGCGGATAGAGCATCGTGCCGAAAAGTGGGAACCGGTTTTCAGCTTTTAACGATGCGATAACAAGGGACTGGAGCGGGCGACCCGCGTCATATTTAACGCAGCCCGCTCTAGTGGCGAAAATTTTAATCGGCGTCATGATCGACAGCGCGTCGCCGAGTGTCAATCGGGCAAATTTACCCCATGACGACCGCCCGCCGCCCGAATAACTACGACCGCTCGCTCTGGTAGGCAAACGAAGGCGCAGGCCGCCGCGCATCGGGCGGGCGCGCTCAGCGTTACTAAGGCAGTGACTTAAGGAACGCCATCCATCATCGTCGCCATCGAGCCGCCGCCATCGGCAGTGCCCATGGTCGATGCGCCACCCGTCAATTCACGTACCGAGCCAAAAACCGTCAACGTTGGGCTTTTGTATGGCAGCTTGGCACCTTTGGCAGGCGTCGGATTCGTCATCACAATTCTCCGTTCGTCAACTCACGGCCCAAAGCCGCATCCGTCGGCAAAAACACATTTGCACACATAAACGCCCCCCAAAGCTCCCAAATCGGCTTTTCGCCTGCTGGTGCATCAAGATAGCGCTGGTATAATTGCCCCACACCCTGCGGACTAAGCACTCGTGACGGCCAGTTATTTAAAACTGTTGCAGTCAAAAGTTCATTTGTCAGCACCGTGGTGTTACCCAAATGTTTAGCGAATGCAAGCGAGAACTCCCCTTTGCTGGTGCGGTTCGCAACGCTGTCTGGCAACAAATCGGCCAGCGATTTCCGATGGATAAATTTGGTCACCCCACCGCGCAGCCGCAGGCGTTCTGGCGTGGCGAAGGCAAATTCGATGAATTGACGGCTGAACATCGGATAGCGCAAATCAAAGCCCAATTGCGCAGATTGGCGCGACAAGTGATCCCGCACGATCCGACCGAAACTTTGCTGTAATTCCATGTACATGGCCCGGCGCGCCAGATTGGCAATGCCTCTGAACTGGATGCCTGTCCCGGCGGCCCGGCGCTGCGTGAGGAGGCTCTGCAATTCGGGCGACAACCAGTGCGCATCATCGGTTGCCGCAGATATCCGGCGCTTGCCAACCCACGACCGGAACCACTGCGGCAGACAATAGGCCGCGCCGTAACGGAGCGCCAAACGCGACGCGCGCAACCGGCCGTAGACCGCCGAATCATCTCGCCAACTGCGAAAAAACGACCGCCAGTCACCAGCCCGCAGCTGTTCGGCGTAGTAAAACCACTTGCCGGTTAACCACTCATCGCCACCTTCGCCGTTGAGCAATATCCGGCAACCATCACGCACCAGCGTCCGGCCAAGGTTCCCCGCCATCGCGGTGTTTGGATAGGGTGCGGCGTCGCGGTCGGCGGCAATGCGTGCCTTGAACCAGTCCAGTTCGGGCAGGAACAGCGGC
>JBDUBN010000075.1:0-9319 GCA_040004085.1 Novosphingobium sp. | reverse complement strand
GTCCCTGGCTCGAAGAACGGCTGGCTGACGGTCAAGGACTCGGTCAAGATCGCACGGCACGCTGATGCGCCTTATCCGGCCGGCATCAAGCAGGCTGCCAACACCAACGACACCCCGGCTGCTGCCGACACTCCTGCTGATAACACAGCGGCTGTCGAAGCGACCGAAGGTCAGGAGGGCTAATCGTGAAGGTCAAGGTCCTCAACCTCGACGGTTCGGCTGCCAAGGGCGAAGTCGAACTTTCGGATGCAGTGTTCGGTATTGAACCGCGCGCTGACATTCTCCACCGCGTTGTCACCTGGCAGCTTGAGAACCGTCGCGGCACTGCCCGTGGTGCTCGCGAGCGTTCGGATGTGGCGCGTACCGGCAAGAAGCTGGGTAACCAGAAGGGCGGCGGTACAGCTCGTCACGGCGATCGTGCAGCTCCGATCTTCATCGGCGGCGGCAAGGCTCACGGACCGCGCGTTCGTGACTTCAATCCCTCGCTCAACAAGAAGATCCGCGCACTTGGCCTCAAGATGGCTCTGTCATCCAAGGCTGCTGCCGGTCTCGTCGTCGTCGACACGCTCGATCTGAGCGAAGTCAAGACCAAGGAACTGGCTGGTCAGCTCGCCAAGGCGAACTGGGGCCGCAAGGTTCTGGTTATTGACGGCGAAGCAGTCAACGCCGGGTTCGCTCGTGCATCGGCCAACCTGATCGGGATCAACGTGCTCCCGGCCATCGGCGCCAATGTCTACGACATTCTGAAGCATGACACGCTGGTGCTCACCCGCGCCGCGGTCGAAAAGCTGGAGGCCCGTTTCAATGGCTAAGGCGAGCGCAGGCGGGATCGATACGCGTCATTATGACGTGATCGTTGCTCCGCACATCACCGAAAAGTCGACATTGCTTTCTGAGCATAACGCCGTCGTCTTCAAAGTGGCTGAAAAGGCTACCAAGCCTGAAATCAAGGCCGCCGTTGAAGCACTGTTCGGCGTCAAGGTCACGGGCGTGAATACCCTGACCCAGAAGGGCAAGACCAAGCGGTGGAAGGGTAAACCCTATCGCCGTTCCGATGTGAAAAAGGCGATTGTCACGCTGGCCGCCGGCCAGACGATTGACATCACCGAAGGCGTCCGGGGCTAAACGCGATGGCACTTAAAAACTATAACCCGACCAGCCCTGCGCGGCGTGGCCTCATCCTCGTCGACAAGTCGTCGCTGTGGAAAGGCCGCCCTGTCAAGGCGCTGACCGAAGGCAAGAGCAAGACCGGTGGCCGTAACAACAAGGGCCATGTCACATCGCGCGGCATCGCCGGTGGTCACAAGCAGAAGTACCGCTTCATCGACTTCAAGCGTCGTAAGTGGGATCAGCCGGCAACGGTTGAGCGTCTGGAATATGATCCCAACCGCACCGCGTTCATCGCTCTGGTGAAGTATGCCGATGGTGAACAGACCTACATCCTGGCGCCTCAGCGTCTGGCAGTAGGCGACAGCGTGGTTGCTGGCGAGAAGACCGACGTCAAGCCGGGCAACGCCATGTTGCTCAGCCAGATGCCGGTTGGCACCATCTGCCACAACATCGAGATGAAGCCGGGCAAGGGTGGCCAGATCGCCCGTTCGGCAGGCACCTATGTCCAGATCGTCGGTCGTGACCGCGGCATGGTCATCGCCCGCCTCAACTCGGGTGAACAGCGGTATATCCGCGGTGATTGCATGGGCACGGTTGGCGCGGTTTCAAACCCCGACAACCAGAACACCAATCTGGCCAAGGCCGGACGCAATCGCTGGAAGGGTATCCGCCCGCTGACCCGCGGTGTTGCGAAGAACCCGGTCGATCACCCGCACGGCGGTGGTGAAGGCCGGACCTCGGGCGGTCGCCATCCGGTGACGCCATGGGGCAAGCCCACCAAGGGTGCCCGGACTCGGCATAACAAGTCGACCGACGGCATGATCATTCGTTCGCGTCACGCGAAAAAGAAGAGGTAACAGACAATGGCACGTTCCGTCTGGAAAGGCCCGTTCGTCGACCTGCACTTGCTCAAGAAGGCGGAAGCCTCTCAGGAGCAGGGTCAGCGCGCCGCCCCGATCAAGACCTGGTCACGGCGTTCGACGATCCTGCCGCAGTTCGTTGGTTTGACGTTCAGCGTCTACAACGGCCACAAGTTCATTCCGGTTTCCGTGAATGAGGAAATGGTCGGCCACAAGCTTGGTGAATTCGCGCCGACGCGCACGTTCCCCGGCCACGCCGCCGACAAGAAGGGCAAGCGCTGATGGGCAAGGAAAAATCTCCGCGCCGCGTTGCTGACAATGAAGCACTGTCGGTGGGCACGCAAATTCGCGGCTCGGCACAGAAGCTTGGATTAGTCGCTGCGCTGATCCGTGGCCGCAAGGTTGAAGATGCGATGAACATCCTCTCCTTCTCGAAAAAGGGTATGGCGGTTGACGCTCGGAAGGTTCTGGCTTCGGCCATTGCCAATGCCGAGAACAATCACAACCTTGATGTTGACGCGCTGGTCGTCGCTGAAGCCAGCGTTGGCAAGTCGATCACCATGAAGCGTTTCCACACTCGCGGTCGCGGCAAGAGCACCCGCATCCTGAAGCCGTTTTCACGGCTGCGGATTGTGGTTCGTGAAGTTTCCGTCGAAGCTGGGGAGGCCTGAGCCATGGGTCACAAGAGCAACCCGATCGGTCTGCGTCTCCAGATCAACCGTACCTGGGATAGCCGCTGGTACGCTGAAGGCCGCAACTACGCCAAGCTGCTTGAGGAAGACCTCAAGATGCGCAAGTTCATCATGGATACCCTGCCGCAGGCAGCGATCTCCAAGGTGGTTATTGAACGTCCGGCCAAGCTGTGCCGGGTTTCGATCTATGCTGCGCGTCCTGGTGTCATCATCGGCAAAAAGGGTGCGGACATCGAAAAGCTGCGCTCGCAGCTGGCCGCGATGACCAAGAGCGACGTCAAGCTGAACATCGTTGAAATCCGCAAGCCGGAAATCGACGCCAAGCTCGTCGCACAGGGCATCGCCGATCAGCTGATCCGCCGCGTTGCCTTCCGCCGCGCCATGAAGCGTGCGGTTCAGTCGGCACTGCGTCTGGGTGCAGAAGGCATCAAGATCACTTGCGGTGGCCGTCTCGGCGGCGCCGAAATCGCCCGCGTCGAATGGTATCGCGAAGGCCGTGTGCCGCTGCACACCCTGCGCGCGAACATCGATTATGCCGAAGCCGAAGCGCTGACCGCATACGGGATCATCGGCATCAAGTGCTGGATCTTCAAGGGCGAGATTCTCGGCCACGATCCGATGGCACAGGACCGCTTGATGATGGAAGCTCAGACTTCCGGCGTCCGGCCTGCCCGTTGAGCATAGGATAGAGTAAGCACCATGCTGCAACCTAAAAAACACAAGTTCCGCAAGGCCTTCAAGGGCCGGATCAAGGGCGACGCCAAGGGCGGCACCGATCTGAACTTCGGTTCCTATGGCCTGAAGGCCATGGAGCCGGACCGGATCACCGCTCGGCAGATCGAAGCGGCCCGCCGCGCGATCACGCGTCACATCAAGCGTCAGGGACGTT
Source organism: Novosphingobium sp. (assembly GCA_040004085.1). GTDB lineage: Bacteria > Pseudomonadota > Alphaproteobacteria > Sphingomonadales > Sphingomonadaceae > Novosphingobium. The sequence goes on along the minus strand of JBDUBN010000075.1, from coordinate 5,768 downwards.
TGTGGATTCGCATTTTCCCGGACGTTCCGGTGTCGAAGAAGCCAGCCGAAGTCCGTCAGGGTAAGGGCAAGGGTTCGGTCGAATACTGGGCAGCACGGGTCAAGCCGGGCCGCATCATGTTCGAGCTCGACGGTGTACCCGGCCCGCTCGCCGCAGTCGCTTTCCAGCGCGCCGCGATGAAGCTGCCGATCAAGACCAAGGTTGTGGCCCGCCTGGGCGACACTTCGCATCTGGGAGCCGTCTGATGGCTGGCAAGATTGAAGACATGCGCGTCAAGAGCGACGATCAGCTTTCGGCTGATCTTGGCGAACTGAAGCGCGAGGCGTTCAACCTGCGTTTCCAGGCTGCGACCAACCAGCTCGAGCGTCCGGCCCGCATCAAAGAAGTGCGCCGCGACATCGCCCGTATCAAGACGCTCCAAACCGCACGCGCCAGCGCGTCGGCTAAAGCGTAAGGAGAGCACGATGCCCAAGCGTATCCTCGTCGGGACGATCGTCTCTGACAAGACCGACAAAACTGTCGTGGTCAAGGTTGAGCGTAAGGTGAAGCACCCGATGTACGGGAAGATCATCCGCCGCTCGAAGAAGTACCACGCGCACGACGAAACCAATGACTACAAGACCGGCGAGACCGTGCGCATCGAAGAGACTGCGCCGATTTCGAAGCTTAAGACCTGGAAGGTCATCGAGCGGGTGTTTGCAGGCAAGACGGCAGCTGTTGAAGCTGACGTTTAAGGTCTTAGCGTAACGAATTTTGGAACTACCGGGCAAGCAATTGTTTTTTGGCCCGGCAAGCCACTGAGAAGGAACCGGATCTATGATCCAGATGCAATCCAATCTCGACGTCGCGGATAACAGCGGCGCGAAGCGCGTCCAGTGCATCAAGGTGCTGGGCGGGTCAAAGCGCCGGGTAGCCGGCGTTGGCGACGTGATCGTCGTATCGATCAAGGAAGCGCAGCCGCGCGCCAAGGTCAAGAAGGGCGACGTTCACCGCGCTGTCATCGTGCGTACCCGCAAGGAAGTGCGCCGCGCTGATGGTTCAGTGATCCGCTTTGACAGCAATGCTGCTGTGCTCGTCGGCAAGAACGAAGAGCCCATTGGCACCCGCATCTTTGGCCCTGTGGTTCGCGAATTGCGCGGCAAGGGTTTCATGAAGATCATTTCGCTCGCGCCGGAGGTGCTGTGATGGCTGCCGCCAAGATCAAGAAGGGCGACACTGTCGTCATCCGTTCGGGCAAGGACAAGGGCCGCACCGGCACCGTCCTTCAGGTGATGCCAAAGGATGACAAGATTCTTGTCTCCGGCGTCAACATTTCGGCTCGCCACCGCAAGCCAAGCCAGGCGAACCCGCAAGGTGGGATCGACCGCCGCGAGGCTCCGATGCACGTGTCCAAGGTCGGCATTGCTGACAAGGACGGCAAGGCCAGCCGCGTGCGCTTTGAAGTTCAGGACGGCAAGAAGGTCCGTGTGGCCGTCAAGTCCGGGGAGACGATCAATGGGTGACTATACCCCACGGATGAAGTCGAAGTACGACGCGGAAATCGTGAAAGCGATGACCGAGAAGTTCGGCTACACCAACCACATGCAAGTGCCCCGGATCGAGAAGATCACGATCAACATGGGCGTTGGCGAAGCGAGTCAGGACAAGAAGAAGGTCCAGACCGCGGCTGCTGAAATGGCGCTGATTGCCGGCCAGAAGCCGGTTATCACGATGGCCCGCAAGTCGATCGCCCAGTTCAAACTGCGCGAAGGCATGGCGATCGGTTGCAAGGTGACCTTGCGCCGCGAGCGCATGTATGAATTCCTTGATCGCCTGATCACCGTGGCCATGCCGCGCATCCGGGATTTTCGCGGGTTGAACCCCAAGAGCTTCGACGGACGCGGCAACTATGCCATGGGCCTGAAGGAACAGATTATTTTCCCAGAGATCAGCTATGACCAGATCGAAAAGATCCGGGGCATGGACGTGATCGTCACTACCTCCGCAAAGACCGACGACGAAGCGCGCGAGCTGCTCCGTTTGTTCGGTTTCCCGTTCCCGCTGGAAGCTGCTGACCAGCAGCAAGCCGCCTGAGCCTGATGGCTGGTCGGCATGATGAATCAGGTTTGAGGAAGAGAGCTTAAGTCCATGGCGAAACTGAGTTCCATTAACAAGAATGAGCGTCGCAAGAAGCTCGTTGTAAAGTACGCAGCGAAGTTCGCGGCGCTGAAGGCTACTGCTGGTGATGAATCGCTCGACGAAACCGAGCGTCTCATGGCCCGTCTGCAGATGGCCCAACTGCCGCGTAATGCGAACCCCACCCGGGTGCGCAACCGCTGCGCCACCACCGGCCGCCCACGCGGCTATTATCGCAAGTTCGGCCTTTGTCGGATCGAGCTGCGGGACAAAGGCAACAAGGGCCTTATCCCCGGCCTGACCAAGTCGAGCTGGTAAGGATCAAGCGATGGCACTGACCGATCCCCTGGGTGACTTGCTCACCCGCATCCGTAACGGCCAGCGGGCAAAGAAGGACTCCGTCCTGACCCCGGCCTCCAAGCTTCGTGCCCGTGTGCTCGAAGTGCTCCAGCGCGAAGGCTACATTCGCGGCTACAGCGAGGACGCCACTGGCGCCCACCCGCAGCTGCGCGTTGAGCTCAAGTATTTCGAAGGCGAACCTGCGATCAAGCATGTTGCCCGCGTTTCGAAGCCCGGTCGCCGCGTTTACTCGGGGAGCAAAGAGCTTCCCGTGGTGCGCAACGGCCTTGGCATCACCATCGTCTCGACGCCTCGCGGTGTGCTTTCGGATGCCGAAGCCCGTGCGCAGAACGTCGGCGGCGAAGTGCTCGCGGAGGTGTTCTGATGAGCCGCATCGGTAAATATCCCGTAGCTGTTCCGGCCGGCGTAAACGCCGCTATCGCTGACGGTGTGCTGACCGTGACTGGGCCGAAGGGTACTCTCACGCTGGCCCTGGCTGACGACATCGCTTACGCGGTGGAAGACGGCTCGATCTCGATTACACCGGCTAACGGTTCCAAGCGCGCGCGGGCCTTTTGGGGCCTGCAGCGTACGCTGGTGAACAACCTGGTGACGGGCGTAACCCAGGGTTACACCAAGATCCTCGACATCACTGGCGTTGGTTACCGTGCCGCAGCAACGGGTCAGAACCTGAAGCTGCAGCTGGGTTACAGCCACGATGTCGATTTCGTTGTGCCGGAAGGCATTCTTGTGAAGACCCCGGATAACACCACGGTCGAAATCACGGGCATCGACAAGCAGAAGGTCGGCCAGGTTGCCGCCGAAATTCGCCGCTGGAGGAAGCCGGAGCCTTATAAGGGCAAGGGCATCAAGTACCGCGGCGAGTACATCTTCCGCAAGGAAGGGAAGAAGAAGTAATGGCCAAGCTCTCACTCTTCGATCGCCGTCGTCGGCGCGTTCGTACCGCGCTCAAGGCACGTTCGGGTGGCCGTCCGCGGCTGTCCGTGCATCGCTCGGGTCGTCACATCTATGCGCAGATCATCGACGATGCTGCCGGTCGCACCGTGGCTTCGGCCTCGACGCTGACCAAGGGCTCGAAAGGCCCCGGCGCCACGGTTGATGCCGCTGTGCTGGTTGGCAAGACGATTGCCGAAGCTGCCAAGCAGGCTGGCATCACCACCGTTGTGTTCGATCGCGGCGGCTTCCTGTTCCATGGCCGCGTCAAGGCGCTGGCCGATGCCGCACGCGAAGGCGGGCTGGAGTTCTGATGATGGCAGATGCAACAAACACTGAAGCAACCCCAGAAGTAGTCGCTGGCGCAGAGCAGCCTGCTGGCGATCCCGGTCGGGGCCGTGGCCGTGGCCGTGGCAACAACGACCGTGGCGGCAACAATGATCGCGGCGCACGTGGTGGCGGTCGTCGTGACGATCGTCGTGGCGGCGGACGCGATGATGATGGCGGCGAAGAGCTGATCGAAAAGCTGGTTCACATCAACCGCGTTTCCAAGACGGTGAAGGGCGGCAAGCGCTTCGGTTTCGCCGCGCTGGTCGTGGTCGGTGACGGCAAGGGCCGCGTTGGCTTTGGCCATGGCAAGGCTCGCGAAGTTCCGGAAGCCATTACCAAGGCTACCGCTTCGGCCAAGAAGAAGATGATCCGCGTTCCGCTCAAGGACGGCCGTACGCTGCACCATGACGGCAAGGGCCACTTCGGCGCTGGCAAAGTCAACGTGCGTTCGGCTCCTGCTGGTACCGGCATCATCGCCGGTGGCCCGATGCGCGCCGTGTTCGAAAGCCTGGGCGTTGCCGACGTGGTGACCAAGTCGGTCGGCACTTCGAACCCCTACAACATGATCCGCGCCACTTTTGACGCTCTGGGTGAGCAGACTTCGCCGAAGTCGGTTGCCCAGCGTCGCGGCAAGAAGGTCGCTGACCTGCTCGGTCGCGGCGGCGCCAGCGCAGTCGAGGCGGAAGCCGCGGCTGACGCGATTACGGAGTAAGCGACATGGCAACTATCAAGATCAAGCAGATCGGCTCGCCGATCCGCCGTCCGGCGCACCAGAAGAAGACCCTTATCGGTCTTGGCCTGGGCAAGATGAACCGGGTGGTTGAACTGCAGGACACCGCCGAAGTTCGCGGCGCGATCGCCAAGCTGCCGCACATGGTAGCCGTGATCGACTGATTGTCCGGCTTCTTGCCAATGATACGTGAAAAGTCCCGGCCTTGGTCGGGACTTTTTCGTTTGGGGGCTGGGCGTTTTTGTTAAATCCGCTCCCTTCAGGGAGAGGTGGCACGCGTCGCGCGACGGAGTGGGGGCTGGGCAAAGGACAGCCGCAGTAGCGGCGGCGCGCTACCGTGTGCGTCTTCTCGCCCCCACCACCACTGCGTGGTGCCCCTCCCCCTGAATGGGGAGGATTTTGGGAGTGCGTTACGCAATGTTAAGCCGCTCTCTCTAAACAACGTCCATGTCCCGCTGCACCTCATTACCTCAATCCATCTGATGCCGCTGCTCGACTTGCTCAGGCGATTGGTCTGGCCGAGCGGACCGGGTGTGTTCCGGTTGTGGCTGGCGCTAGTGGTCTTGCTGCACCATTATACCCGGATCGAACTGGGCAAAATGCCGGTGCTCGTGTTCTTCGCGCTGTCCGGCTTCTGGATCCAGCGTATGTGGCAAGAGCGTTACGCGCTCAGCCGGCGGCCTTACGCGACATTCCTGATCAGCCGGTGGTGGCGGATTGCGCCGATGATGGTGCTGGCCAGCGCAACCATGCTCGCCGCCTTCGCGGCATTGGGCATGTGGAGTGATCTGGCGCAGGTGACGTCCGCAGCCCCGCGTCAGGTGTTTTCGACGGTGTTCGGGTTAGGCTATGCCTTGCTTCCGACACGGCTATTGGGGCCGGGATGGTCGCTCGACATCGAGATGCAGTTCTATCTGGCTGCTCCGTTGTTGGTCTTCGCCGTAAAGCGCCTGCCTGCGGTGATCGCGCTCGGCTTGGCGTTTGGTGTGCAGATGCTGGGGCTTATCCTTTGGGCCGACGTGGTGCTGACCACATTCCTGCCGTGGTTCGTGATCGGCATGGCTGCCGCCCGGCATGACTGGAAACCGCCGCCAGCACTGGCGAACGCAAGTCTTATCGCTACGGTCGGGTTGCTCGTCGGCGTTTGGCTATCGCCCTGGTGCGCGCTGGTGCTGGCGCGTGATGCGCCGCAATGGGCACCTTTTAACATGGCTATCGCGCTTCTGCTGATCCCCTTCGCCATGGCCACCGTGCAGCGGCGCGGAGACCGGGTGGACGCGGTGATGGCGGACCAATCTTA
>JBDUBN010000414.1:0-2790 GCA_040004085.1 Novosphingobium sp. | reverse complement strand
TGTTGGTTGACGATGTAGCTGGCCTGAAAGTTGAGCTTTTCAGTCGGAGCCCAGGTCAGGCCCGCGCTCCAGTCGGTCAGGGTGCCGAAATCGGACAGCCGGTCCAGTCCCGCACTCAGATTCAGCGTCAGATCACCAATCGCGCCGAGAAAGCCTTCACGCCGACTGGTCAACGGTACGCCCAGATTGATCCCGGCGGACAGATCGCCCCGACGCAACGTGACGTCGCCCGCCGAACTGCGCGAATCGAGACTGGAAATGCCGGTATAGGCAAACCCGGCCTTTAGCGTGGAAACGACATTGCCAGTAGGCAGATTCACCGGACGACCGACCAGGGTGACCAGTGCAGTCGCCGAATCGTTAGCCACTTTTGAGCGATCGGGCGATCCCGGGGCAATGGCGGGAAAAGCGCCATTAATCGCCTGCGTTCCGGCAGCGGCAGCGGCACCAGCGACCAGCGCGGAGACATCTGCCCGGGTGTCAGTCAACGTGGTTGTATAGGCATGGCTGGCATCGACGGTCGCAGACAATTGCCACTCACCCAGCGGCTTGTTCAGCGCCGCCCCGCCCGAAACCGTGGTCGACCGTGTGGCGCGGGTCAGTGGGCTACCGAACGTGCGGGTCGCGCTCGCTCCATTGGGGTCGATCAGCACCACGGTATTCAGGCCCGATAGCGACAGCGTGTTGCTGCGATCGACCGAGCCATTCAACGTCAGCGAACCATCCAGACCCTTAGGCCCCAGCCCCTTCGCCCACGTCGCGTTAAGCTGCGCATCATTGCTGCGGGCAACCAGCGTGCGCGCGGCGCCGGGATCGGGATCGGTGCTGACGGTGGGCAGGCTAGCCGGGGTCTGGATGACGTTCCGCTCCGCCTCGGTTAGCGAGGTGACGCGGTTATAACTGCCCGTGAGATTAAGCCGCGACTGACCATCGACCCTGAACAGCGATGCCTCTGCCTTGGAATTTGACGTGCCACCGCGATCCGGCTGGGCATATTCCAGCTCCGCCGTAGTGGCCGCGAACTTGTCCTTGAGGATGATGTTGACCACGCGCTGATTGGGCGAATAGCCGTAACGCAGCGCCACTTCCTCCGGCAGCACTTCCATCCGGCGGATCGCTTCGGGCGGGATATTGCGCATTTCACGAAAGCTGGAAATCCGCTGCCCGTTCAGCAGCATCACCGGAAATCCGCCGCCGCGACCGCGCCCGGTCCCGGTCTGCGGGGCAAGCGCGGAGATCAGGTCGGCGACCGAGGTGACGCCGTAAGCGGCGATTTCCTCTTCATTCAAGGTCTGGATCGGCGCTTGCGGCGCATCCACCTGCCCCTTGATTCGCGTGGCAATCACCACGATTTCATTCGTCAGATCAAGCCCGCTGGCCAGCGGCTCCTGATCATCGGGCCGCTCTACTACCGTCGCTGGAGTGCCCGACGGTGCAGTCGCTTGCGCCTGAATAATCGGTGCCTGCTGCGCCCAAACCGGCGAGGCAAAGATCAGTGCTGTCAGCGGCAGACCGTAAAAAAGACGCATTATTAAATCCTTAGATGCTGCCCCCAGCGCTCCGCGCTCTATTGGCTTGCCCGCAGCGCCGCTTCAAGTCGCAGGTCGTAACAAACTGTCGCTCGAATAGTTGCAAAGATGCGGCACAATCATCTTCATCTGCAGCTAACCCGACTGCCTGATTAACAAGGCTTTCCTTTTCCAAGCCCCGCCGCTATGGCGCGCGGCACCTGAACTCCAGTTAGACGGATATTTGTCGCCGATGGCGAAAGAAGAACTTCTCGAAATGCGCGGCACTGTTGTCGAGCTGCTGCCCAATGCGATGTTCCGTGTCCGCCTGGAAAACGACCATGAGATCCTCGGCCACACCGCTGGCAAGATGCGCAAGAACCGCATCCGTGTGCTGGTCGGGGACGAGGTGCTGGTCGAACTGACGCCTTATGACCTGACCAAGGGCCGGATCACATACCGCTTCATGCCCGGTCGCGGCGGTCCCGGCCAATTCTGATGTGCCAGTTTTAAGAGCGACGGCGCGGATGTCTGCGCCTTTGCCTGCACCGGTGCCCACACTTATTTTGGCATCTGCCTCCCCGCGTCGGCGCGAATTGCTCGCCCGGCTGGGGGTGACGCCTGCGCGCATCGCCGCTGCTGACATCGACGAAACCCCGGCCAAGGCCGAGGTTCCGCGCGTCTACGCCGCCCGTGTGGCGCGTGAAAAGGCGCTGGCGGTTGATGCTGGCGCAGGCGAGTTCGTCCTGGCTGGCGATACCGTTGTCGCGCTGGGCCGCCGTATCCTGCCCAAGGCAGAGGATGAGGCCACCGCCCGCCGCTGCCTTGAACTGCTGTCGGGCCGCCGCCACCACGTTTTGTCCGCCGTTGCCCTGCGTGCGCCCGACGGTTCATTGCGCGAACGAATCTCCGACACCATGGTCCAGTTCAAGCAATTGAGCCCTGCCGAAATCGACGCCTATCTCGTGTGCGGCGAATGGCACGGCAAGGCAGGCGGCTACGCGATCCAGGGCAGCGCCGAGGCCTTGATCGCCCGCATCGACGGTAGCCACTCGGGCGTCATGGGTTTGCCCTTGTACGAAACCCGCACCTTGCTGCGCGCGGCGGGCTTTCCGCTTGGCTGAATGGCTGATCGAGGAAGGAATCGGCGAGGACCGCGCGATTCTGCTCGATAACGGCGAAGTCACCGCCGCGCGGCTCGCTTGGCCCGGACGGCTGGCTGCTGGCCTGATCGAGGATGCCGTACTCATCTCCCGCGCCGCCGGATCACCGCGCGGCACTG
>JBDUBN010000413.1:0-2794 GCA_040004085.1 Novosphingobium sp. | reverse complement strand
CGCAAGCAACGGCCTCGCTCATCCCGCCATTGGGCCACCAATCGGTCATAAAATTCGACATCGATTCGACCGTCATCGACAGCCAGCGCCGTCTCGGCTCCACCTTGAGGGTCTGAGGCGCAGCGCCGAGTCTCCGCGCCCTGATCGAGCAGAGAGCGTTGACGCCGTTGATCGACACTTCGAAATCATAAGGATTACTGAGATATGCTGGGTCAATCGATGGTGCGCCGTCGTGGTCTCAGCCCTCCTCAAAACCACCACACGCGCTTATTTAGCCTCGCTAAATTTGTTGTTGATTGTAACGATTATAATGATTACACGAGGCGAACCAGCGCACGGCCATAAGAGCACGGTTCTGCAAACCAAGAGGGAGTATAGGATGCTTAAGATACGAACCGGTATGGTTTTGTCGGCACTTTTTGCCGGCACCTCGTTTGGCGCTGTAGCGCATGCGCAGTCGACCTCAGTTCCAGCTCAGCCTGAAGAAGCTAAATCAGGCGGCGTTAGTGAAATCATCGTGACCGCCCAACGCCGTGAGCAAAAATTGCAGGACGTGCCGGTCGCTATCTCGGCGGCTACCGGCGAGATGCTCAAGTCTTCAGGTCTGACCAATACTGAGCAACTGGGCACGTTGGTCCCTGGTCTTGTCATGACAAAGCAGCGCGTTTCGAGTGCGCCCTACCTCCGTGGCGTTGGCACCCAGAACGTCGCGGTAGGTGACGAACCAAACGTCTCAACCTATGTTGACGGCGTGTATATGGCCAGCAACGCAGTCATCGCATTTGATCTCAACAACATTGAGCGAATCGAAGTATTGCGAGGGCCCCAGGGCACTCTGTTTGGACGGAACGCCACAGGTGGCGCCATCCAAGTGATCACCCGCAAACCGAGCCACGAAACTCGCGTTGAGGGAAATTTCGGATACGAGAATTACGAAACTATACGCGGTCAACTCTACGCCACAACGGGCCTTTCCGACAACATGGCGATTGACCTTGCTCTCACCGGTACACATCAGGGTCGCGGATGGGGCAAACAAATTTACACTAATCAGGATGTGTATTTCAAACGAAATTGGGGCGTCCGCTCGAAGTTGCTTTGGGAACCGTCGCCTGATACCACCGTCACGCTCGCGGGCGACTATTCCGAAAATCATGGAGACATAGGCAAGACGCGCGGCATCATTTGCGGGACCGTTACCGCAAATGGTACCAATTCCTTGGGAGCAATAGTTGCGGCAGGTACGCCGTCGTCTTGCGGGTTCTTCGATGCCCAGGACAGCTTGACGGATCGCACTTCACTCATCAAATCAGCGGGCGCATCACTTGTCATCAATCACGATTTCGGCGACCTAAGTCTGACGAGCACCAGCGCCTATCGCTACAGCTTCGCACATTACGTCACCGATACTGATGCAGGGCAACCGATTGTCAGCTCAATAGATCTACTAGAGCATACCGATACCCTGCAGCAGGAATTCCTTTTGCAGGGCAGATCGGGCGGCTTAAACTACACCGCTGGTCTCTTCCTGTTTTACGCTAATGGAAAACATGACCCGCTGTTGAAGCGCAACGCCTACAGCCCCAGCCCGTTTACCAACGTCGACGAACTGACTGAAAACAAGACTTTCTCCTACGCCCCGTTCGCTCAGCTTTCATATGACTTTGGTCAAGGCACCACGATAACAGGCGGGCTTCGCTTCACGTCCGATCGCCGTGAATTCGTAGGCTCCAAGGTAGCTGATCCGTATACACCCGAGCCGTTCGTGTTCAATCCCGGCGCGGTCTTGTTCCACCAGGATGAAGGGCGGACCTACAAGAAGGTCACATGGCGCGGATCAATTGATCATCGTTTCAGCCCTAATTTGCTGGTTTATGGCTCAGTCAGTCGCGGCTTCAAGAGCGGCGTCTACAACAGCACGTCCGTCGGCACTTCAGTGTCGAACCCTCCGGTACGCCCGGAAACGCTCGACGCTTATGAGATTGGGTTCAAATCGGATTTGTTGGATCGGCAATTGCGCTTCAACGTGTCCGCGTTCCATTATAATTATAAAGACATTCAACTGTTCTCGATCGTTGGAGCCACTGCGTTCTTGATCAATGCTGCCAAGGGCCGCATCAATGGCGTCGATATCGAAAGCGTGTTCCAACCCCATATCGGCAAGGGTGATCTGCGGCTGACCACAAACATGAGTTTCGTTGACGCAAAGTATACCAACTTTCCCAATGCTCAATTCTTCATCCCAAAGCCGGCATCGGCTTGCGGACCGGCGACTTCACCCAATCCTTCGCAAACAACGGGTGCACCCACGGGTGGTAACCTGCAGTGTGTCGGAGATGCTTCTGGCCATACGATGATCAAGGCTCCGAAGTTCACACTTTCGGCTGATCTGTTCTACGCATTGCCTATTTCAGAAACTGACAAGGCCACGTTTGACATCACTTGGTCGCACAACAGTGGGTATTTCTTCGACCCCGATTCGAGATTGAAACAGAAGGCTTATAATTTGGTAAATGCGCAGGTTGGTCTGTCGTTTGCTGATGGGCGGTATGGAGTAAGGGCCTATGTCCGCAACCTTCTCAACACTAAATATGTGCCAGCGGTTCAGACATCCACTCTTACGGATTCGTTCATTCCTGGAGACCCGATGACTTATGGTTTGGCAGTTGATTTCAAATTCTGAACGAGCCTAAGATTCAGTCGAAGTTGGCCAGCCCGCACCGTCGGGCTGGCCATTTTCTTGAAGCAAAGGCAACTCATACTGACGTGCTCCCCTGATTGTTACCGCTCAGAA
>JBDUBN010000412.1:0-2798 GCA_040004085.1 Novosphingobium sp. | reverse complement strand
AGGCCGATTCGGGCACCAAGGTATCGAGATACGCCAGCAAACTGGGCACTTCCGCCATTGACCTCAGCGCATCGTTCAAATGCGTGCAGCCATGAGTGCCGCGCAATTGTTCAAGTACCGCATTACGCATTTCGGCAATAGGCGTGCCGACCAGCTTCATCGCGTTGGCAACGGCACCGGGGCATTCGTGGAACGGCAGCACGTGCGGTATCGGAACCAGCGATGTTATCACCAACGTCTGCGGATCGAGCGAGGCGCGTACGGTGTATTCATGTAGCGCCACACGTCCGCCATCCGGGTGCGGCGCGCTGTCCTGAAACGCGGCCTCGACCATTATCGCACCTTGTTCACGCCAGACATCGATCCGCCGCGCCCGCCGCATCGCCATGCCTGCTGTTGTCGGCAGATCGTGCCAGCCTTCGACATCCAGCGGATTGCGCAGCTCTTTTGCATCTGCCGCGCCTACATCGCTTCCCGCTGACCCCAGCGTCATACCGGAATTTCCCAGTTGCAGGCCCCAGCACACCCCGGCACGGTCGGCCATTTGCGACTGCTTCTCTGCGGGATCCACATTCATCGGCATGTCGGGCGATTTCGCCGCCCACAGCATCAATGCCCAACCGGAAATCAGGCTGAAACCCGAAATGTCATCGAGCAGCAGATAAAGCGGCGACGCTGATTCTATCAGTTCCGGCAGCGTCTCACGCAGGACCTGACGCAAATGCCCGCCGCCCCGTTCGCCGACCAACTTTTGCAGCCCATCCGGGGCCGAATCGGCCGAAATCGCCTCTATCACGCGGTTATCATTGACCAATGCCGTCATGGTCGCTGCAGCACGCACCAGCGCCGGACCGCCGTCTGTCGGCGTGACCAGATCGCGCGCGCGCCCGTCCATATGCCGGGCATTTCCCGCTCCATCTGGCCAGGTTACATCGATACTCGACGTGCGCCGGATCGAGCCGGGACGGCGCAGAGGCGATGGGTTGGCGGTCAGTCGCGGCGGGCGCGGCATGGTATCTTCAGGCATGATCAAACTCCAGTTTCATCGTGCCATATACCAAGCGAGCGCCTTGAACAGCCGAGTTCTTGCGGGTGTCGCTGTTACCGATCGTGCCTGACGCACCAGATTCTAGTAACCGCGCGTCGATTCCCAGTCCTTCACTTCACCCGGCTTGTAAGTCTTGCCCGGTGTCGCCCCGGATTGGGTCTTGAGATCAAAACCCACCGCATCAACGCGTCAGGGCCACCCGGTCAAGTATGCGAACGACGCCATCGCCGGGGCAGCGCACTCAGCTGACGGTAAACCCGCCGCCGACCCACAGCACCTGATTGATGCACAGCCGCGCCGACGATCAGGCCGCCTGCTTGGCCCGGTCCACCGCTTCAAGGTTCAGCATTTCCGACAGCAGGAATGCCAGTTCGATCGACTGAGCCGCGTTCAGGCGGGGGTCGCAGTGCGTGTGGTAACGATCACCCAGCGCCTCGTCGGTGATCGCCATCGCGCCGCCGGTGCATTCGGTGACGTTCTGCCCGGTCATCTCGATATGGATGCCGCCAGCATGCGTACCCTCGGCGCGGTGCACGGCGAAAAAGCCGCGCACTTCGGCGAGAATCCGCTCAAACGGGCGGGTTTTATAGCCACTGGCGCTCTTGATCACGTTGCCGTGCATCGGGTCGCAAGACCACACCACCGGATGGCCTTCACGCTGGACCGCACGGACCAGCGCCGGCAGCCCGGCCTCGACTTTGTCATGGCCGAAACGGCTGATCAGCGTCATGCGCCCGGCTTCACGCGCCGGGTTCAGAGTATCGAGCAGGCGCAGTAGCGCGTCGGGATCAAGGCTTGGCCCGCACTTCATGCCGATGGGATTGCCCACGCCGCGCAGGAATTCGACATGCGCCGAACCGTCAAACCGGGTCCGATCTCCGATCCACAGCATATGCGCCGAACAATCGTACCAGTCACCGGTCAACGAATCCTGCCGGGTCAGCGCCTGCTCGTAAGGGAGCAACAGCGCCTCATGACTGGTGTAAAAGCTGGTGCCCTTCAGTTGCGGCACGGTCTGCGGATCGACCCCGCACGCCGCCATGAAGTCCAGCGCTTCGCCAATGCGGTCAGCGGTTTCGGTGAACTTCGTTGCCCACGGACTGCGGCCGATATGGTCCAGCGTCCACTTGTGAACCTGACGCAAGTTGGCATAACCGCCGTTCGAGAACGCGCGCAACAGATTGAGCGTCGACGCCGACTGGCTATAGGCGCGCAGCATCCGGTCGGGATCGTTACGGCGCGAGACCGGATCGAAATCGATGCCGTTGATGATGTCACCCAGATAGCTTGGCAGTTCCGTGCCGCCAATCGTCTCGGTCGGAGCCGAGCGCGGCTTGGCGAACTGGCCAGCCATGCGGCCTACCTTGACCACGGGCTGCTTGCTGGCGAAGGTCATCACCACCGCCATTTGCAGCAGCACGCGGAAGGTATCGCGGATGTTGTTGGCGTTGAATTCGGCAAAGCTTTCCGCGCAATCCCCGCCCTGCAGCAAGAAGCCACGCCCCGCCGCCACTTCGGCCAGATCAGCCTTCAGGTCGCGCGCTTCACCGGCGAACACCAGCGGCGGGAAATTCGCGAGAGTGTTTTCCACTCCAGCCAATTCATCAGCATCGCCATAAACCGGCAAATGCCGCGCCTCTTGCGCCTTCCAGCTATCGGGATTCCATTTGTTCGCCACGTATCTTGCTCCTGTGCGGGATTTTAACCCTGCGGAGTGGCCCCATAGCGCCGGACCGCCCGGATTGCAAAA
>JBDUBN010000411.1:0-2799 GCA_040004085.1 Novosphingobium sp. | reverse complement strand
GCTGAATCACATGTCGCTGATATTACCCAACTTCTTTTTCGGTCAGCCTCTTAGAGAATGTAGTTTTTACGAACTGCCTAACCAACGGATGGAGATCATATAAATCCGGCGCGTCGACTTCGGGTTTGACCACAATTAAATTTAATGACTTTAGTGACTTTAATGCCCGCTGGAAATTTTTTTGGGTCAACTGGGAGCTTGCAAATCGCGCAATTTGCTGTTCGGTTTCAGGGCGTACAGCCTCAGCCATCAGCCTCAACAGCGTCCGTTCTCGGCCTGGCAGAGTGTCCCATATTGAAGAAAGGACATCCGGTCCTCCTTCTCGTCCTCGGCGCATATCGTCCAGCATCTTGCGTAGCGCGCTTCCTGGAACGTTCGAGAGTTGAACTGCAAGTAAGTCAAGCCAGAAGGCGTGTCCGTTCGTAAGTGAATGTGCCTCAATAATATCTGCTTCTTCTATATGGACATTGGGAGCACGCCTTGAGAATAGTTCAGATGCCTCTTTTGCTGAAATCCCTTTCATAGGGAAAGTTATGATGGATGATGACGCGTATTGGACGTCAGGGCGGCAAGTTAGAATAATTCTGCTACTTGAATCTGAGGTAGAAAATTTCTGAACCAGAGAATCTATCATTCCAGTAAATGAGCGATTTTCAAGATCGACATAGCTGTCAACATTGTCAAATACGATCACAGCTCGAGCTTCTCTCGTCTGATCAATAAGGACTTCTATCAGTTCGCTGTCACTGGCTTCTACAAGTTCGTCGGCGGCAATCCTTCCATTGGAAAGGCGATTATATACCTTGCAAACACGATAGCAATATGGCATAGATTCCCTATCAGGAGTTTAGCCAATGTCTGCCCTTTCTCGGCCCGAATTTCACAGCGAAACCAAGGCATTTGAATATCTCGAAAGCATGGTTTGGGCACAAGGCAAAGTCTGCCCCCCATTGTGGTGCTCTTGACCGGCTTACCAAGGTAACGGCTAACCCCGCCAAACGCATCCGCGAAGGTCTGTGGCGCTGCGGACATTGCAAGGGCCAGTTCACCGCCAAGATCGGAACCGTGTTTGAACATGCCCGCTTGCCGCTGCACAAGATGCTACAGGCCGTCTACCTTATGACGTCCAGCAAGAAGGGTATCAGCGCGCATCAAATCCACCGGGTGCTGGAAATCACCTATAAAAGCGCGTGGTTTCTGTGCCATCGTATCCGCGAAGCTATGGCGTCAGGCGATCTATCCGCATTCGGCGCAGGCGGCGGCATTGTCGAAGTGGATGAAACCTTCATTGGCCGGATCAAGGGCGCTCCCAAAAAGCGCGCTTTCCACCACAAGATGAAAGTGTTGGCGCTCATTGACCGGGACAGCGGCCAAGCGCGCACTATGGTTGTGGACGAAGTGACAGCCAAGACAATCATGCCGATTGTGAAAGCTAACGTCGCCAAGGAAGCCATTCTTATGACGGACGAAAGCGGTGTCTATCGTTCGGCGGACAAGCACTTTGCAGGCCACGGCACCACTAACCACGGCGCTGGTCAGTATGTTGACGAGGAAATTCCGCAAATCCACAGCAACACCGTGGAGGGCTATTTCAGCATCTTCAAGCGTGGCATGAAGGGTGTATATCAACACTGCGGCGAACAGCACCTGCACCGCTATCTTGCGGAATTTGAATTCCGCTATAACAACCGTGAAGCCCTTGGTTGCAATGATGCTGATCGTGCATCCGCTGCACTTCGGGGGGTCGTCGGCAAGCGCGTGACTTACCGTATATCTCACTAAACGCCACTAAGCGGCACGATATTGCGGACGATGGAGCTGGCGGTCACGGACTTCGGTTGGCATTTTCAAACCCTTCGACGCAACCAACAATTCCGTGCCAACGCGCTTGGTCTGAACCGAATAATTAACGTCAAATCCGAATTGCCGACGCGCCTTGTAGAGGTGCGAAATTTCGGGGGTGTCATCGTATGTGAGAATCCACGGATGCTCTAGGCCAAGAACAGCTTGGCTTACCGCCGCGTGGTCATCGGGGTTGTAGAAGCTGGTATAGAGACTTGAGCCCTTGTTGAAATAGGGTGGATCGATACAGAAAAATGCCCGCGCAGGTAGCTGATTATCCATCAAGTTCATGAAATCAAGCGCGTCTAACCGATGCAGATGAATCCGCGACTTGTATTTGGCAATGCGCTTAATGCGGCGCGTCAGATCGTCTCGATTGAAGCGGCAATCGATCTTGTAGTTACCGTTCTGAGATAGTCCGCCAATGACGCCCGCACCTTTTACAATACCTGATCGGTTGGTGCGGTTAAGAAAGAAGGTGCAGAATCCCAGCGTGAGGTCGTCAAAGTCCTGTGGGTTGAGGCAGATGTCACGCTGGCGATGCCCTCGGCTACGATATAGGTTGCTCCGCCATCATGGTTGCCAACTGCCGCCTCATCTGGGATAACCGCCAGAAGCTCAAGGGGATTGACCCCATAGCGAACGATGTCCTTTGCTAGTGGTAGGACGTTCTCCTTACGGCATAAGAAGTCTATTGCTTGAGCCTCAGTTTCATAGAGATCATGACGCGGATTTTCGAGGTCGAGATAAATATGGTCGAGTTTGACCAGTTGCATTTTCGGACTATCCGTCATGTCATCCCCAACAATTTTCGAGCTTATGAGCAGATACAATCCGATAGATGTTAAGGAGTCAATCGATGGAAGAAAAGAAGGCACAGGTTGACCGTTTTAAGCAAGCAGCTCGTGAACTTGAATGCAACGAGGACGAGGCTCTCTGGGATGAGCGGCTAAAGAA
>JBDUBN010000410.1:0-2800 GCA_040004085.1 Novosphingobium sp. | reverse complement strand
GGCGTGGACCTTACCGTGGTCGAATACCTGAAGACTCCGCCCACTGCCGCCAAGCTGGCGCAGCTTTATCGTGATGCCGGAATAACCCCGGCCAAGGGCCTGCGCCTGCGCGGCACCGACGCCGAAGAACGCGGGTTGCCGCAGGCCGACGACGCGGCGATCCTGGCGGCGATGGTGGCCGACCCGATCCTGATTGAACGCCCGCTGGTGGAAACCGACAAGGGCGTGCGCCTGTGCCGTCCGCAAGATGTGGTGCGGGAACTGTTGTGATCGCCGCATTGCCGCAATGCCGTTCCCAACAGGCAGTTCACCGCCAAGGCACTTGCCAATCCGCGGCAAATTTGCAAACGGCTCGGCCTGCTAAATTATCCTTCTGCCGCAAATCGGGAATCTCCCCAGCATGACCAGTTCAGAGTTTGCCCAAGAACCCTGGCTGCGCCGGGTCATGCGCCGCGTATCGCGTCGGGCCGGGCCGCTGGGGGTGTTTTTCGAGGGATTCCTTGAACATCCGGTAATGGTGGGATCAATCATCCCCTCGTCGCGCTTCACGATCCGCAAGATGCTCGGCCCGGTCGATTGGAACGAGTGTCGCCTGTTCGTTGAATATGGCCCCGGTGTAGGCACATTTTGTCGTCCGGTGCTCGAACGATTGCGGCGGGATGGCAACCTGATCGTGATCGACACCAACCCGCTGTTTATCGACTATCTGCGCGCCACGATCACCGACGGGCGCTTTACCGCAGTGCTGGGTTCTGCCTCGGATGTTGAGGAAATCATTCGCGCGCATGGGCATGATCATGCCGATTACGTGCTGTCGGGCCTGCCATTTTCAACGCTGCCCGGCGGCGTCGGCCCAGCCATCGCCGCCGCTACGCACCGCGTCCTGCGTCCCGGCGGGGCGTTTCTGGTCTATCAATTTACCGCCAAGGCGCGGAATTACATGGCCAAGCATTTCACCCGCATCGACAAGGGTTTCGTGTGGCTGAACGTGCTGCCCTGCTTCCTGTTCTGGGGCTGGAAAGACGCCGACGCCGACGCCTGATCCTCGGAGTTCGTCAGGCGAACGTCTCGCCATAAGCGTCGGGTGAGGGGCCAGCCAGCTGCCGGTGGATCGCCGCGACGATCGCGGTGAACAGCACGCTGACCGCCGTGCCGATCACGCCGGACACCAGCCCCAGCGCGACCATCGCGCCGGTCCCGGCCTTTGGCAAGCCGCCCGTCATCTGGCCCAAACCGAACAGAGCGCCGAGGACGATGAGGAACACCATGCTGATCACGGCATAACCAATCGCCAGCAGCACATAGAACACGAACACGCGCAGGCTGTTGCCAGAAACCAGGCGCCACGACCGGCGCAGCGCCGCCACGGGATTGAGCACCCCGTCGACCACGATCACCGGCAATGTCAGCGACAGCTTGGTCAGCACCCAAGCGAAAACGGCGAGTGCAGCCATCCCCAGCATCCACGCCGCGCCTGCCGAGGTGGTTGCCGAATATATGCCTGCAACAATCGAAACCATAAGCACCGCCAGCGCTATCAGCCCGATATAGGCGACAATAGCTGCGCCGATCAGCGACGGTAGGCTTTTCACCGCGGTAGTGATCGCTTGTCCGACGGTGGGCCGCTCGCGGTCGGTGAGCAGGGCCATCAGGGCCATGTAGCCGGTCGTTTGCACGACGAACGTCAGCAGCCCCAGCCCGGCGACCTTGCCCATCATGCCTTGCATCATGGCCTCTGCTCCAGCGGGATTGCCCATGTTGGCCATCATCGCCGCCTGCACGTCTGACAGGAACCACACCGAGATGAGGTTGGGCAGCAGAAAGAACACCCCGGCGACCGGCCACAGGACCGACCGTTTGGCGCTGACCGCAGCCAGGGCGGCTTGCCAGGCCTGATTGCTGTCAAACTTCATCACTGCACTCTCCAACACCATGCCTCAATTCACCGATCCGGCATCAACACTCTTGATAAGCGCATCCAATGCCGCCACGCAACGCGAGATGTCTGCTGATCTCTCTTCTGCAATAGAATGGCGCCGCTCTGCCGCGCCGGTCCCCTATCGCGACGCGCTGGAGGAGCAGGCGGTGCGCAACTCCGCGATTGGCGCAGGCGAGGCCCGCGAACTGGTGTGGCTGCTGGAACATCCGCCCGTCTACACCGCCGGGACCAGCGCCGCGCCGGGCGAACTGATCGATCCGCGCTTTGATGTGGTTCAGGCCGGGCGGGGCGGGCGCTACACCTACCACGGCCCGGGCCAGCGGATCGGCTATGTCCTGCTCGACTTACGCGAACGCGCCCGCGACGCGCGCGGTTTTGTCCACGCGATGGAGGGCTGGGTGATCGCGACGCTCGGCGATTTCGGCGTCGAAAGCTGGCGCGCAGATGGCCGCATCGGCATCTGGACGCGCGATACCGATGGCCGCGAGGCCAAGATCGGCGCCATTGGTGTGCGCTTGCGCAAATGGGTGACGATGCACGGTTTCTCGGTCAACCTGTCGCCCGATCTGTCACACTTTACCGGCATCGTGCCGTGCGGCATCAGCGAATATGGCGTCACCAGTTGCGCAAAACTGGGCGTGACCATTGCCAGCGAGGCGTGGGATGAGGCATTGCTGGCCCGCGCCGGGGATTTCCTCGCCGCGCTGGATAGACCGTGCGGTGGGCCGGGCGATACGGGAGATACTGCCTGATGAACTACCGAATTCTCGTCATTCCATTGCTGGCGCTGAGCCTTGGCGCCTGCAAGAAGGACGCCCCCGCGCAATCGCAACAGGCTGCGGGCGAGGTGCTGCCGGGATC
>JBDUBN010000074.1:0-9382 GCA_040004085.1 Novosphingobium sp. | reverse complement strand
CGGATCAGAACGCGAATTCGGCCTGGATCCAGAACTTCTTGGTGCTGGTGCCGAAGCCGAGCGCCTTGTAATCGGCGTATTTGGCCAGAATGCCGACCTTGCGCACCTTGAAGCCCACTGCGGCATCCCATTCGTGGCCGTAGTTCACGTTGCCGACATCGCTGTCGAACTGGTGATAGGTGACGGCGGCGTTCAGGCCGGGCAGCGCCTTGATGCCATCGAACTTGTACGCCACGCCGCCGTAGATGTCCTGCAAGCCACCAGCCGGAGTGGTCAGGAATATATCGGCCCAGCCGTTGAACTTGTGCAAGGTGGCCATCGGCGTCTGGAATGACTTGGCACCATTCGAGCCAAGTGATTCATACCCGCCGGTCACCGAGAAGCCCATGGCTGCAATTCCTGCTTCGCCCGCCAGATAATCAGCGGTATAAGCAGTTGGGTTGGTGCCATAGCGCGACTGGCGGGCATAGGAGGCCGCAAGGTTCAGCTTGACCGTCTTTGACAATGGCAGGGCGGCGACCGCGCGGGCCCCGTAAGTCTGCGACGAATTGGCGAAGAAAAACGCCTCGTTATAGTCGAGCAGATAGCTGAACGCCTTCACCTGCACCGGTCCGGCTTTCAGGCCGGCACCCAGGAAGATAAAGTCGCCGCCGTAACCGGCGCGCGGGCCAGAATCGACGCCGAAGATCGTCCGCTGGCTGATCGAATACGTACCGTCGAGGCTGACCGGGCCGATCTTGGCCTCACCGCGCACGGCGTCAAAGGTCTGCTCGTTCTGCCGCCAGCCGACCGAACCGACAAAGCGCTGATCGTCCAGATTGATCCGCTGACGCCCGACGGTAACCGTCAGCGCCTTGGTCTTGTACTGCAGTTGCAGCCGGTTCAGCTCGACGTTGCTCGGATCGGCGACCACCGAATAGGCCGGGCGCACCTGATGGCTGGCGCTGGCGAACGGAAAGGCGCTGTAGTTGTCGACAATCGCCAGCGTGCCTTCCGCTTCGGCCAACAGGCTGAGGTGCGACGGCAAGTGCTTGAATTCAAATCCGGCGCGCAAACGCATGGTGACTGCGTCGGCATCCTTGGTCGGCTGATCGACGTGTTCATAGCGCAGGCGACCGTCGATGATCGGATCGAACGTCAGATCGGCGTTGACCTTGACTGGATCGCCGAACTGCGGCGCGGGAGCGGCGGCGAGCGCACTGTGGGCGAGCACCAGCGAAAGCGGAAGCGCCCCAAGCGCCGCCGCACGATTGCGAAATTTCATGTCTTTTTCCTCCTGTGGACCCTTGCCCCTTCAGGCATCCCCCCCAAAGGGATTGAACTGGTAATGCGATATAAGTTTTCAGGCCGCTTCTATGAGCGGTCCGTGATCGTATTCGGCCAGGAAGTGCAGCACTTCCTGTCGGTAAGCGTAGAAATCCGGGTGCTTCAGCAATGCCTTACGGTCGCGCGGGCGCGGCAGATCGATCTTCAGCACTTTGCCGATGGTGGCGTTCGGGCCGTTGGTCATCATCACCACGCGGTCGGCCAGCAGGATCGCCTCATCGACATCGTGGGTGACCATGATCGCGGTGACTTTGGTGCGGTTCCACACTTCAACCAGCACGTCCTGCAAGTCCCAGCGCGTCAGGCTGTCGAGCATTCCGAACGGCTCATCGAGCAGCAGCAGGCGCGGGCTGAGGGCAAAGGCGCGGGCGATGCCAACGCGCTGGCGCATGCCGTTCGACATCTCGGCGGCGAGCTTTTCCTTGGCGTCCGACAGTCCGACCCGATCGAGGTAATAGTCGATAATCTCACGCCGTTCGGCCCGGGTGGCATGTGGGTAGACCCGTTCCACCCCCAGCGCGACGTTCTGCTGCGCGGTGAGCCACGGCATCAGGCTGGGCGCCTGAAACACCACCGCCTTGTCCGGCCCGGCAACGTCGATCTCGCGGTTGTCGAGGATGATCGAGCCCTTGCTGATCGCGTTCAACCCGGCAGCCATCGTCAGCACGGTGGACTTGCCGCAGCCCGAGTGGCCGATCAGCGAAATGAACTCGCCCTTGTCCATCAGGAGGTTGAAATCTTCGACCACGGTGAGTGGCCCCTTGGGCGTCGGGTAGATCTTGTTGAGCTTGTAAAACTCCATGTACCGCCGCGCGGTACCGCCCTTGGCCGCATCCTGATAGGCCTGCGGCGGCGGCGCGAGGTCGAGCGGGGTGACATTGGGCAACGTGCCATAGTCCGCCACGGTGCGGGTGCGGGTTGTCACCAGCGAACCCAGATAGCCAACGATCTCGCCGCGCAAGGCCTGAAATGCCGGGTCGTCATTCACGCCCTCACGGTCACGCGGGCGGGGAATGGTGACATCGAATATCTGGCCGATCCGCGCCGCCGGAGCCGGAGTCAGCACCGCCACCCGGTCAGCGAGGAGCAGCGCCTCGTCCACATCGTTGGTCACCAGAATGATGGTGCGGCCTTCGTGCTTGCGGATGCGTTCAATCTCGTCCTGCAACTTGGCGCGAGTGAGCGCGTCGAGCGCCGAGAGCGGTTCGTCGAGCAGCAGGATTTCGGGCTCCATCGACAGCGCGCGGGCCACGGCAACCCGCTGGCGCATACCGCCCGACAGCTGGGCTGGCTTGCGGTCCATCGCATGGCCAAGCCCAACCAGTTCTACTTTTTGTTTGACCAGCGCCTTGCGCTCAGCCGCGCTTTTGTCCTTGTGGACGGCATCGACCGCCAGCGCGACATTGGCCTCAACCGTCAGCCACGGCAGCAGCGAATAGGACTGGAACACCAGCCCGCGATCCTTGCCGGGGCCGTCGATGGCCTGTCCGCGCAGCAGGATTTCACCCTCATCAGGCTCAACCAAACCGGCGATGGCCGAAATCAACGTCGTCTTGCCCGCGCCGGAAAAGCCCAGGATGGCGATGAATTCGCCCTCCTTCACGTCCAGATCGATACCGCCCAGCACTTCGGAAACAGCACCCGATTTGCCGGTGTAGCGTTTGGTAACGCCCTTCAGGGACAGGATTGGCTCTTCCATGATCATGCGATCCTGTTGCGGCTGACGAAGTTTTGCAGCGCCATCATCACCCGGTCGAGCGCGAAGCCGATCAGGCCGATGACCACCACCGCGACCATGATGCGGGCCAGCGACTTTTCATTGCCGTTCTGGAACTCGTCCCACACGAACTTGCCGAGGCCGGGGTTCTGCGCGAGCATTTCCGCAGCGATCAGCACCATCCAGCCCACGCCTAGCGACAGGCGCATACCGGTGAAGATGTATGGCAGTGAGCTTGGCAGCACGAGCTTGGTCAGGCGCTGGAACCAGCCGAGTTTGAGCACCCGGCCGACATTGATCAGATCCTTGTCGACCGATGCGGTACCGACGGCGGTATTGATCAGCGTTGGCCACAACGAACACAACATCACCACCACCGCCGAGATCACAAAGCTTTTCGGCAAGGTCGGATCTTCGCTGGTGATCGAGGCGGAGACGACCATCGTCACGATCGGCAGCCAGGCCAGCGGGCTGATCGGCTTCAGGATCTGCACCAGTGGATTGATCGCCGCGTTGACCTTTCTCGACATGCCCGCGATCAAGCCCAGCGGCACCGCCACCAGCGAGGCGAGGATAAAGCCCATCGCCACGGTTTTGAGCGAGGTGAAAATCTGGTCGATGAAGGTCGGCGGGCCGGAATAGCTTGAGCCTGACGCCACTGCCTCGGCAGCCGCAGTCCGCGCTGCGCCATATTCGGTCATCAGGTCTTTGAAGGCTTCCCACACCGCACCCGGCCCCGGCAACGCGCCGAGCGAGGTGTGCACCATTGGTGCCAGCACCGCCCACATCGCCAGAAAGCCCAGTACACCAACTACCGGCGGCCAGATGTCGTCAAACAGTGCCCGCCCGGAGGGCAGCTTGATTCCAGACGGAAGCAAGCTGCGCTTCGGCGCGGGCGGCGCCGCAATGACTGCCGTATCCACGGGCGGTTCGATTTCCTGATCCATCGAAAAATCGTCTTTCCTGAGCGGTACGACAGTCATCGCGAAGTCCTTACTTTACACCAGCAGGCGAAACAGTCTGCCCAGCTTTTAAGCCAATCGTGAACTTGGCGAGGTAGGCGTTTGGCTGCTTGCCGTCATAAGTCACGCCATCGATGAAGCCCGATTCAGCGGCCTTGAAGCCATCGGTTTCAGGCACCGCACTGGCCGGGATCGTGCCCTTAGCGACCAGCGACTTGGCCGCCGCGAGATAAAGGTCAGGACGGTAGACGGACTTGGCAGTATCGAAGTACCACTGGTCCGGCTTGTCAGTAGCGATCTGGCCCCAGCGGCGCATCTGGGTGAGATCCCAGATGGCGTCCGAGTAGAACGGATAACCCGCGAACTGATCGAAGAAGATGTTAAAGCCCGGCGCATCGCGGGTGTCGCCCGGAGCGAAGGTGAACTTGCCAGTCATCGATGCGGCGATCACTTCTGGGTCTGCGCCAACATAGGCTGGCATCGCCAGAATCTTGACCGCTTCAGCGCGATTTTTGCCGCCGTCGGCATCAAGCCATTGCTGTGCCTTGATAAGTGCGCGCAGTATAGCTTCAGTGGTCTTTGGGTTTTTCGCGGCGAAGGCTTCGGTCATGCCGAACACCTTTTCCGGGTTGTTGTGGAAAATTTCATCGTCGGTGATGATCGGCACGCCGATTTTCTTCTTCACCGCCGCCTGGTTCCACGGCTCACCAACCGAATAGCCGTCGATGGTGCCAGCTTCCAGCGTGGACGGCATCTGCGGCGGCGGGGTGACGGAAATCTGCACTTCTGCACCGGTCGTGCCAGCCAGATCGCCGGGCAGGTAGAATCCCGGCTTGATCCCGCCAGCCGCCAGCCAGTAACGCAATTCATAGTTGTGCGGGCTGAACGGGAACACCATGCCGAACTTCAGACCCTTGGCCGACATCGCAGCCTTCAGCGCGGAGGCCGGGATCGGGTGGATGATCTTGCCGTCTGCGCCCTTTGGCAGCGACGGCGAAATCGCGTCCCACACCTTGTTCGATACGGTGATGGCATTGCCGTTGAGATCAAGGCTGAGCGGCGCGATCAGCTTGACTTTGGCGCCGATGCCGGCGGCTGCGGCGATTGGTTGACCAGCCAGCATGTGTGCGCCGTCAAGCTGCCCGCCAGCCACGCCATCAAGCAGCACCTTCCAGTTGGCCTGCGGCTCAAGCGTCACGTTCAGGCCTTCTTCCGCGAAGAAACCTTTTTCCTTGGCGATGGCCAGCGGGGCCATGTCGGTCAGCTTGATGAAGCCGAGCTTGATGTTCGACTTTTCGATGCCCGCAGCGGCGGCGATCTTGGCGATTTCGCTCACGCCGCCCGCAGGGGCTTCGCTTTTGCCGCAGCCAGTCAGCGCTGTTGCCAGCAGCAGTGCGGCGATCATGCCGCGTCTGTCGAACCTAATGCCCTCAAATTTGCTCATCGCGCGTTTCCCCGTGTGCAGCGCGACAACACAAAAAAGCCGCCACGACTTGACCCGGAAACGGATCAGATCGGGCGGCGACGTTGCCACGCAATGTTGAACTTCAGCAAACCGCTGCGGTTTCGTCCAGCGTTGGACGGCATCGGCTCTGCTGGCACAAGGATTAAGCGATTCGCGGGCTAAGGCAATGGGTTTTTTGCAGCGCAGCAAAAATAATTTCAGTCTGATAAGGTTCGCGGGCTTAGGGCAGTTTGGCGAGATAGCCCGGTAGGTCCAACGGATCGAAAACCATTCCGTCGAAAAACTGGTTGCTTTCCAATGTCATCTTACCCTGTTGGGTGCTGACTGCGGTGGTTCCGATCAGGCTGCCTTCCACCTTGGAACTGGCCCCGGGCAGGGGTTCGCCAGTACCCAGTAGTGCGCTGCGGTATACGTCCGGGCGGAACACGCGCGCCGCTTTTGCCGCATCGCCGGGGGAAAACGCGATACCGTCCCAGCGGGTCATCTGGGTGTAAAGCCACTCCGCCTGACTGACCCACGGGAAGTTCGCGGCCTCGCGGTGCTGGAACATGAAATCGGGAAAATGCACCGGCTCACCGCCCTTGGCCAGCAGCAGGCGGTCGGAAATCGCCCGGTGAATCAACACCGGATTGCCGTCGAGATATTCAGCGCGTGCCAGAATCGCCGCATTGGTTTCCCAGTTCGCCGAATCGACGAAATGCTCGCCCGCCTTGCGCAGCGCGCGAATCAGCGCTTCGACCGATTCGCGCTTTTCCTCCATCACCGGCTCACGCAGGGCCAGCACCTTTTCCACGCCGCGCCGCCAGATCTGGGCGGAGAATACGGTGATCTCACCCACCCCGCGTTCCACCGCGACGCTGCTCCATGGCTCACCGACGCAGATCGCGTCAACCTCGCCCATCTCCAGCGCATCGGCGCAGAATGGCGGCGCGATAGTGTTTATTTCGACGTCATGATCGGGACGGATGCCGCAGGCCGCCAACCAATAGCGCAGCATGTAGTTGTGGCTGGAATAGCGGTGAACCACACCAAATCGCAGCGGCCTGCCTGCCGCCAGCCGCTCGGCCGCAACCGCCGCCAGTGCGGTGCCAATCGCCCTGACATCGCCGGGGCCAGCCCTCGGTTTGATCCGCGCCGCCAGCGCCGGGGTCATCGTGATCGCATTGCCGTTCAGCCCCAGCACGAACGGCACCGACAGCGGTTGTGCAGGCCGACCGCGCCCCAGAGTGGTGGCAATCGCCAGCGGCGCGACCATGTGCGCGGCGTCGCTGTGGCCATAGAGCAGCCGGTCCAGCACCGTGGCCCAGCTCATATCCTTGACCAGCCGCAACGACAGCCCCTCGGCCTCGGCAAAGCCGTGTTCGCGGGCCAGAATCGGCAAACACGCGTCGACCAGCGGCAGAAATCCGATAGTGAGTTCAGCGCTCAACGGGGGCCTCCGATCAGTTCATGGGCAGTAACGACGGCTTCGGCAATGTCGGCAATCCGCCGCCCGGACTGCATCGCCGCTTTACGCATTTCGCCATAAGCGGCGGGTTCAGTCATGCCGCGGCTGTCCATCAGGATGCGCTTGGCCTTGTCGATGGTTTCGCGTTCGGCCAATTGCCCGCGTGCTTCGGCCAGATCGGATTGCAGCCGGGCAAAGGCATTGAACCGCCGCACCGCCAGATCGATCAGCGGACGGACGCGGTGCGCAGCCAAGCCATCGACAACATAGGCGGAAACCCCGGCCTCAACCGAAGCGGCAATCGCCTCGTCATCCGATTCGTCGACGAACATGGCGATTGGGCGATCGAGCGCACGGCTGACGGCGAAGAACTCTTCCAGCACGTCGCGCGAGGGGTTGCCCAGGTCCATCAGCACGACATCGGGCGCGATTTCGCCAATCCGCGCCACCAGCCCACGCCGTTCGGTGACGACGAAAATCTCGCAGTCTTCCAGCTCGACCAGACCTTGCTGGATCACCGAGGCGCGCATGACGCTTTCATCGATTATGGCGATCCGCATCAGGCGCTACTGCACCGCAACGCGGGCCGAGCGCAAGGGCGATTGCGGATCGGGCGTGATTGGCAGTTGCCGGGGGCGGCGAAAATCTGCTCGACCTGCCGCCGTATTCGGGCATCACGCCAGCGAGTTGGCTGATAGAAGGACACGCGGGTGACACGGCGGCGAGTGAAAGTGTTCTTCGATGGCGGGTGCCGTCCCAATCCCGGCAAGATCGAGGTTGCCGTCGTGGCGCGCGGCCTGGTCCACCTGTTCGATGACCTTGGCCAAGGCACCAACACCGATGCGGAGTGGCTGGCGTTGATCCAGGCGCTGCGGGTGGCGCAGGCCTTGAACACGCCGGATTTTGAACTGATCGGCGATTCGCTTGGCGTGATCAATCAGGCCAACGGCGTGTGGAAGTGCCGGGGCGCGGCTTTGTCAGCGCATCTCGGCACATTCTGCGCGTTGGCAATGTCAAACCCACCCGCGCGCATCCGGTGGGCACCTCGGGCGCAGAATCTGGCCGGCATTGCATTGGAGAAACGGCGCAATTGATATCGTGACATGATCCCGCAATTGCCGCGAATCAATCCTTCCAGCCCTTGCCTTCGACCAACTTCTTCATGGTGACGATGAACCACTGCCGCACGTTCGAAAGGTCTGTGGACGGCAACGGCAATTGCCGCGCATAGATGACATAGCCCGCAGCCATCATGCCCATCGCCAGCGTGCGGCCCTCGGCATCCTCACCGTCAAGCCAGTCCGCCATGACTTTAATGCCGTGCTTGACGGTCACGCGCGCGGCAATGGCAGCGGCTTCGGGATCGCCCGAACCCAGTGCTACAATCATTGGACCCCGGATATCGCCTGCCGGATCGATCAACGCATCCGCCAATTTTTCGGCAAAATCCTCCCTACCCCAGCGGATCATGCCGCGCGCCCGCATCGATGCCACCAACGCCTCTTCGAACAACTGGGCCTTTGATCCGAAATAGCGAACCAGCAGGGTCGAGCTCACCCCAGCCATCTTGGCGATATCGCGGATGCCGGTGTGGGAATAGCCGGTCGTCGAGAACGCCTCTTGCGCGGCTTCAAGAATGCGCGCGCGGCTGGCCGCAGCATTGCGCTTATACGAAACTGGTTGGGGGGCAAACTCTGTCATCTTACATACGTAAACTCAGCTTTTGCAGTGAGGCAACAACCGACCGCAAGTTAACGATTGGAAACGTGCGAATCGAGCACGCATGTTGCCAAACGCACACAGAAAGCCACGGTTCCGTAGCGTCAAAAATTTTTTTACGTTCGGCGCACCACCCGTGCCACGCCGGGTCGCTCTAGGTATATTTGCCTAGGCAGGCCCACCTAGACCGCCAAGAACTTGCCACAAACCAGCCCAATTCTATGGTATTGCCCGGTTGACAGTGCGGGGGACACAGCCAAGAGCACCAGTAATAGCAACAAGGCCCGCGCCCGTGTCCCAAGTTCAAACCCCCAGCCAAAGCCTGCCCGACTGGACTGGTCGCCTCTCTGAGCACGCGCTGGCCTGCGCCGGGGCTTATCCGTCCGAACAGGCGCGCCGTCTGCGCGAGTTGCGCGAACTGCTGGCCAGCGCGCCAGACGCAGCGGCGCGGCTGGGCAGCAACGTGCCGGAACCGGCGATCTTTGCCGCCATGTTGCGCGCAGAGGCATGGGAAAGCGCGGCGTTGTCGCTGCTGGGCGACGACGCGGGTTACATGTTGTCACGAGGGCCGGCCGGGCGGCACATGGCGTCAGTCATGCTGCCGGGACGGCCCGAGGAATCGACCGCGACCGCCGACACCGCGGCCCTGGCGCTTGCCGCCGCGCTGGCGATGGCCTTGCAAGATGGTCCGTTGCGTTATGGCGACATGGGCGACGCGGCCTCCCCCACGCCTATGCGCCTGAACT